>JAKAHU010000079.1 GCA_021825385.1 Chloroflexota bacterium
CCCACGCCGCTCCAGATCCGGGCCTTCGAGCTGATCGGCGTCAGTCCGGCGAGCGTGTAGACAGAGCCCTGCAGCCGGTTCAACCGGATTCGTGCTCGAATGTGCCTGTCGGCGGCTGGAAGTTCGGTTACAGGCACTTCCCTCCGAGCTTCGTGAATGCCGGGCCGCAGCGCGGCAGCGCGTGGTCCGCCGCCCTGGCCGCGGCGACGACCTCGCGGACCGCCTCGACCACGAGGCCGGGCTGCGAGAACGGGATCAAGTGCGACGACCGCGTCGTGTCCACGTGGACCGCGTTCGACGACGCGGTCGCGAGCGTGTCCTGCGCCTCCTCCCAGTTCGCGTCGGCGTCGCCCAGCCACGGGAGCGCCGGGTCGTGGCTGATCACGATCAGCGGGAGCGCCCCGAGCGACCCCGGGATCCTCCCGTGGATGCCGTCCTCCAGCGCGGTGATCAGCGTGTACACGTCGCAGCAACAGGTGTCTTAGCTCGGAGGCGCAGCTGGAATCCGCCCGACAGAGCCCGCCTCATCGGGGCCGGTCGTCGGCCTCCTCGACCTCGGTCAGGAACTTGGCGGGCCGGCGCACGGGGACGCGGCCGGCCAGCGCGGTCAGGTGGGCATCGCCCGACACGACGACCGCACGCTCGGCGGCTGCGAGCGCGACGAGGTAGTCGTCCTTCGGGTCGTCGGAGCGCACGGGCGGCGGGCCCAGGGGATCGGCCGCGACCCGGGCGGTCCGGCCCAGCAGGGCGACGAACGCGTCGGCGTCCGCCGGGGCGACCAGCCGGACAAGCTTCGGGTACCCGAGCGCCCGCCGCAGCTCGGCGAGGAGCAGCGGCGAGACCACCAGCTCGAAGGCGCCGCTCCGCCACGCCGCGAGCAGCCGGCCCGGCGCGCCGCGCGGGGAAAGGACGGCCGAGATCAGGACGTTGACATCGAGGACGGCGCGCACGGGAGCTTGCGCTCAGCCGCGGGTGGCGTGCTGCGCCTCGAGCGCGAGCGCCATCGCCTCGTCCTCAGGGAGGTCGTTCGCCGCCCAGAGCCGGTCGAGGAGGTCGAACCCAAGGTCGCGCCGGAGCGCCTCTTCGATCACGTCGCTGTCCCCCTTGCCCAGCCGCGCTGCGCGGACCTTGACCGCGCGCAGCACCTCGGGGTCGATCGTCAGGGTCGTCCGCACCTTTGCCATACCGGCATCTTGGCATCTTGATGCGCCGAACGCAACTGCCAGCCGGCCTGGCGCTCTTGCGCGTTTCGGCAGCGGATCTGCCTGTGCCGCCCGAATGACGACGGTGATTGCACGTTCAACAACCTGCTGTCGCGTCGTCATCCCTGGCGCGCTGTTCCTGCCCGGCCCGGGCCAACTGAGTTGCCAGCGGGCGGCTGTGGGTCAGCGAGCGGATGGGGGCTCAGCTCGTCTGGAACCTGACGGCGCGGCTGCCTAGACCGGACGAGGGCACCTGGACCGAGCAGGCTCTCCTCGCGGGTCTCGTACGCCTCGCCCGTCACCACCAGATGACGAATGGACCGTGACATCACTGCGGCGCACGCTACCATGCGTCGCATGGGTGCTTCGATGGCGGACCGTCGGTCGAATCCCTTGACCGAGCTTCGGCGCGGGGTGCTCGAGTTCTGCGTCCTTGCGATCGTCCTGAGAGAGGAGACGTACGCCTTTGACCTGATCCGCCGCCTCTCCGATGCGGGAGGGCTGATGACGAGCGAGGGGACGATCTACCCGCTGCTGAGCCGGCTGCGTCGTGACGGCATGGTCACGACGACTTGGCGCGAGTCGGCTGCCGGGCCGCCCCGCCGGTACTACCGGATCACCGCCGCGGGCAGCTCGGCGCTCGCCGCGTTCACGGCCGACTGGACCGGGTTCCGCGACGCGGTGGACGCACTCCTCGACACTGCGGAAAGGAGCGGGGGGTCATGAGTGGTCGCAGCCTGGTGGATGGCTACCTGGCGGAGCTGGCCAGGGCGGCAGACGGACTTCCCGGAGGCCGAGGACCGGAACTCGTCGCAGAGGTGCGCGAGCACATCGAGACGGCGCTCGCAGTCTCGCCGGCAACCGACGAGACAACCGTGAGGAACGTGCTCGAGCGACTCGGCTCGCCGACCGAGATCGTCGCGGCCGAGCGGGACGGGCAGGGCCTGCCGGCGCGGGCCATGCCGGCCCCGGTCAGTCCCCGCCTGACGCTGGCCAGGGTCGCCATCGCCGGGCTGGCAGGGGTCGTCGTCCTCATGCTCGCGGTCTTGGCCGGGACCTCGGGACCCGCCGCCGCCTTGATGGCCCTCGCCTTCGCGCTCGTGACACCGTACGTGTGGATCCCGCTCGTCCTCGGCCTCTTGGCGCTCGGGGTGCGAAGGGACCGGATCCCCGTCGTCAGCGCTGCGGCCGGCCCGGATCCAGTGGCCCGCCGGCGTCCGTCGCCGAGCATGGTGGGCCTCGGGGCAATCGTGGTGCTCCTGATCGTCGTCCTCCTGGCGGGCGGAGTCGGCTACATGGGCATGGTCGCGGGCCTCATGCTGCCGATCCTGGCGCTGCTGCTCGTAGTCGAGGTCCTGGGCCGCCGCAACCGCTGACGCGGTGCCCGCAGGCTCCGCGCTGCTGGAGCTTGCCTCGGAGCCGCGCGTGCGCAGCTGCAGGTCGCCGCCGGGTCCGAGAAGGCGGCCGCCCATCGGCTCGGCCTGTCGCACTCGACGGTGAAGCACCACCTGCCAAGAGGTGGGCGCCGAGACCGCCGCGCAGCTGGTGTGGATCCTCTGGCCGCTGCCTGCCGGAGCCCGAAGGCTCCGCCGCGGTGGCCGAGAACCGTGCCTACGGCGCCGCCGAGGCAGACGGCGCCGCGGGGCCCGGCGACGCTCCGAGCGGCACGAATCCGACGCCCGGCACCATGTGCCCCACCAGAGTGGTCAGGTCGTCCGCGTAGACCGGCTCAGGCGCGTCCTGCGGTGGATTCGACGGATTGCCTGGCACCTCCTCGACCGACCCGGATCCGATCAGGTACCGCTTGGGGACGTAGCCCGCGATCGTGGTGCCGTCGCGAGCCAGGGCGGGGACGAAGTCCGGCACCAGCGCGCCGTAGATCGGACCGCCCTGCGGCGGGCTGGCGGTGTCAGGGATCGGCCCCTTCGTGGGCATCCGCCAGGCGACGTTCTCCACGACGAGCGTCCCCCGGCAGCCGGTGCACAGGCTCGGCCCGCTCGACTCCCCGGCGAACCACTGGACGCGGAAGACGGTGAGGGCCCCGGAGGTGCGCACGAAGCCGGGGGCCGACCGCGTGTTGTTGAGGGCGAACTGCGGGCCCGATCCCGTGGCGCCCACGAGCTTCCACCACTCCTCACAGTAGCCGCCGGAGGCCACCGTCGCGTCGAGACAGGGGTCTGAGCCCAGCACGAGCGTTCCACCGGCGAGGAACGACCCCGGCGCCGCGCCACGGGCGGTGATCTGGTCACCGTGAAGGACGGGCTCGCCGTGGATCGCGACTGGGAGCCCATCCGACCCGATCTGGATCGCACCCGGACCCAACGATGTCGCGGGGATGAGTCGCGGACCGATGACGGCGGCCACCACGATTGCGATCCCCGCCAGGGCGACTCCGGCCGCCAGCCGGTGGCCGTCCGGCCGCGGCGCAGGGCGCGGGAGGAACGGGAAGTCGCGAGCGGCCCGCTCGAGCTCGGTGTCGAGGTAGTCGCGCAGGCGTGGGCCAATGGATGTTCGGGTCGGCAGGTCAGTCATCGTGGAGGTCCTCTCGTAGCCGGGCGAGGCCCGTCCTCAGCTGGCTCTTGACGGTGTTGTCGCTCACGCCCAACACGCGCGCGGCCTCCGGCACGGACAGGCCGGCGAGGTAGTGCAGGGCGATCGCGGCTCGGATCCGTCGTGGGAGTCTGGCCAGCCCGTCCCGGACGTCGATCCGCTGCGCGGCGTCTTCGCCCACCGTCGGCACCTCGCGGACGTGACCGTCGAGACTGACCAGACGACGGAGCCGACGGACGACCCGGAATGCCTCGCGGGTCTCGACTCGAAGGAGCCAGGCACGGAGGGCTCGTGGGTCGCGCAGCCCGTCGAGATGTCGCAGGGCGATCTCGAATGTCGTCTGGACGAGGTCCTGCGCTTCGTCGTCGTCGAGGGTGATCACTCGCGCGGCGGCCAGCAGCACGGGCCCGTGAACGTACAGCTCGTCGACCAGCGCGTCGTGAGCGTGCGCCTCCCCTCGGGCCAGTTCAGTCGCCTTCGCAGCGCCCATCAACCCTCCCTGCCTGGCTGCTTGTGACCAAGAGGATGCAGCGCGGCGAATCGGGTGAGAGGCAAGGCAAGACGCAGTCACATGGCCCCATCGACCGGATGGGAATCGCTGCCCGCGGCCGCCGCGCTCTGGTCATGACGGCGCGCTGGTCCGATCCCCCCCGGCTCCCGGGCCCCCGGCCCGTTGCGACCCCCGGGTACGCCCGCGCCGTCTCCCTGGCCCGACCAGGCGCTCTCGGTCGAAGCCCGGGTGTCCATGGAGCGGGTGGTCGACCCGACCACCGCGTGGCTGGACTCCCACGTGAAGGCGATCCTCGACCTCCAGCGGGCGAGCCGGATCGCCCCGGCCGCCTCATCTCTCCGGATCCCGATCGTGGACGTCCGCGGAAGACTGCCGAGGATCGCTCCACGTCGCGCGGTGGCTCCGGCGCCGTCTGGCGACGCAACCGTCACGCGGTCAGCGTCCCGACGGGGATGACGAACACCCTGGTGGTCGGGCTCGTCCGCGTCGAAGAACGCGAGCAGGGCGCTCGTGTCGACGATCACAACCTCGCCGAACCCCGCCAAGTGACCGTCCGCCTGCCGAGCGATCGGGGCGCCGCTGGCGAAGAGGGGGTCAACTTCGGGCCGATCCATGACACCCGCAGCAGATTTGTAGCCGTCCCGGTAGCTGCCCTTTCCGGCCCGCTTGGCGGTCGGTGATCCGCCGCGCAGGCGGGCTCGTGACACGGCAGACCCTGGCGGCGTCGAGGCGGTCGGCCAGGACGCTCGTGCGCACAGCACAGAGTCCTCGAGCGCCGCCTCCTGCGCGATCGAGTCCGCCCGGCGGTGGTACGCGTCGCCAGCGGTGACCGGTGCGGGAGTCGACGAGGCGGTCACGCAGGCAGGCGCCCTGCACGGTCTCCCGTGAGGTGGCCGCGAACCGCGGTCGACATGCTGAGCGCAGGTGACGCCGGGCGGCCTACAATCCGGCTCGCTTCTGCGCGAGAGCGACGGGCCGGGGCGCACGTCCGCTGGTGTCGCTACGGCACGGCCACCCAGCGGACAGGACCGACCAGCCAGGCCGCCCGGCACTCGTCCGGTCGGCCTGGCTGGTCGCGCCAGTCTCCGGTGCGGACACAGACCGGGACCGGCTCCGCGCCGAGATCGTTGTAGACCGTCACGGCGAAGAGACCGACCGTGCCGTGCGCGATCGGCAGGAGGATCACGGTCCCCGACGTCACATCGCGGAGCACGAGCCGGAAGGTCGCGTTGACAACCCGGCCGGCTTTCGCCACATCCAGCGCCTGCTCGAGGCGGAAGGTGCCGTCCACGTAGCCCGCGCTGGCGTCGCCCGTCACGACCGGCTTCTCGACCGAGGCGACGGTCGCGCCCTCGACCCCGACGGTCAGAAGCTCGGAGCTCGAGGTGAGCTGGACCGTCACGGGGACTCCGGAGGGCGGCACGGGTGTCGGCGTCTGCGACGATCCCAGAGCGACGAACGGCGGGGTCGGGGGCGGCGTCGGCGCAACGACGGGCACCGTAGCGCGGAGGTCGCACGTCCACCGGACCGTCAACTCGTAGGAGTCGGGCCACGGGTCATCCGCGATGAGGTCGCGATAGCGCGAGACGCGCCCGCGAAGGGCCTGGAAGTGCGCCGTCCCGCTCCCGCCGGAGACCTCGTTGTCGACCGGCTGATAGCCGTAGGCCCGCAGGAACGGGACCGCCTCGGCCTCGACCAACAGGTCGCCGCTCGCCGGATTCCCGGCCGGGATGAGCTCGTAGATCGGTGGGCGGTCCGGGATGCCCGGGATGGCGATCGACTGCTTCCATCCGGTCCAAGCGAGGTCGATGAACGCGAGGCCGTCGCCGCGCGGTCGGCCGGTCACGCCGTCGAGCACCTGCAGGGACGGCAGGCCGTCCTCGTCGGCGACAATCGACGCCACAACGGCCGGCTTGCCGGGGACGGTCTTGCAGGTGGCGGACGTCTCGAGCGACGCGGCGAGGGGAGCCCCGATCTCGAGACGCAGCGTCCCGGGACGCAGCACCGGCCCGCCCTCCGCCACGGCGATCGCACCGCCGGCCGCGTACCCCGCCCACGCGGCCGCCAGCAGCCACCACCATCGCCAGCGCAGCTCGCCACGGGTCGGCGTGGCCTCAGGGCGTGGGCGGCGTCGGAACCGTCCGGCGACCACCACAGCTCCCCAGATGAGCAGGCTGAAGACGATCCAGCTGGCGATCCGCGGGCCGGGGCCGCGGAAATAGAGCGGATCCTCCTTCAAGTCGGCCAGCTGGTAGCGGAAGTCCCCGGCGCCGACCTGGTACGCCCAGATCGCGACGACGCCCAGGACAGCGACGACCGCGAGCTGCGGCAGGCGTTCGATCGCGCCCTCGAACCAGCCCCTCTCGCCGTGTCGATCGCTCGTCGCCATCCGCCTCACCCCCGGGACGTCCTTCGCCACTGGCCGACTCGAGGATGCCATGCACGCCGCCCGCCGCCAGAGACGGAGGTCCCGAAGTCCCCGCAGCGGCTCCCGGGACGCCGATGATCCCGGCCGATGGCCGAGGTCCTCGGTCCCGGTCTACGGGCGCACGCTGTCGGGCTCGGGCTGCCCGGACTGCTACCGGCTCACCGCGTCGGCGCGCTCGGCCGAGGGTACCCGGCGTGCTCGCAGTGCTCGAGACTCGGCCGCGCTGGTCAAGGTGATCGATCTGCCCGCCTGAGCGGCCCCTGCGCAACTGGTCGGTCGCGCTCCTCGGCCCGACCTCCACTGCCACCAAGCACGCGATCCGCGCGCCGTCGGACGGCGACCCGCTGCCCTGCGCCTGCCGACCCCACGCCGGGCGCACTATTCCCAGGCAGACAAACAGGGGGTGGCGCGCCCGACAGGAGTTGAGCGCGCGGATGCCATAAACGTCCGGATCCCGATCATGGCCACGGCGCGCGGGTAGCACTACCCGACCGATGCCTGGTGTTGGCGGCAGCTGAGGTCGGAGATGTGAGCCCGCTGCGCTCCTTCCCAGTCAACTCAGCCCGTCTGATCGCCGCGGCGACGGCGCGATCCTGCGAGCCCTCCGCGTGTCCGTTCGCAGCCTCGTGGCGGTGGCGCGCGTGCGGGAGGCGTGCGCCAACACGCAGGCCGTTCGCGTCAGCCTAGGGGCAGGCGTAAGCATGTCCGCCGTACTGCCGAGGTGACCGCGCCGGATCCCCGGATCACGCTGCCGATCCTATCGCGACCCGGCCTCGCGGAGCCCGCCTACAAATGCCAAGGCCCACGGCCCCGGTCGGCGGCATCCTCGTCGACCCGGGACCTTTGCCCACGTCCAGACCGAAGCGCGGCGGCTTCGAGCTCTGCGACATCTCCCTTCCGCCGTGCAAGCTCATCCAACATCAAAGCGACCCTTGGCGACCCCCGACTCTGGACAGGAGCGACAGCCCACCGAGGACCGCCCGGTCGGGCGATCTACCCGTTGTCCTGAGTCGGCCCCGCCCCACAGACACCCGATCGCGAGCCGGTTGCCGAGGGTTTCACCCCCTGCTCAAGCTCGAGCCGGACTGCGACCGTAGCCGAGAGAAGCCCGCCGCGCGGTACCCGCGCTGCGCTGGCCCGTAGTTCCGAGGGGGGCTCGATTGGTTCCGCGGCTGCCGCTGACTCCGGACCGGCCGGGACGACGGCCGCTGCTACGCCGGGCGGCGGCCACACGATTCCGGTTGGACGTCGGCCCTCCGGGCGGACGCCGCCTACGTGCAGCAGTCATTGGCGGACGGCACGGCGTTCCCCCGACACCCAGATCGGCGTGCCCGCTCACGTCCGTGTGCTGGCGGTCGTCCTCCCCGGCAAGCAGGGACATGCGAACGCGTCGTCTCGGCTCGCCAGAGCTCCAAGCTTCGGTCAGGACCAGTTGCGCCGGATCCTCCAACACCACCGTCTTCTCGCGCCCAACCACCGGGTGCGGCAACGGGCGTCCCCGTGGACGACGCCGCGGGAGGGGGTGCAAATGACACTTGAGTGAGCGTGGGCAGACTCACACCGCAAGATAGCGAAATAGGGGGCAACATGCGCCATCGCAAGTACCTGGGGCTCATCCTGGGACTCGGACTTTCGCTCCTAGTAGCCGCGTCGGCACTCGCTGTTACCACGTCTGGCAGGTGGAGCAGCGCGGCACCCGGCACAAACACGCCGCTCATGCAGAACATCAACTCCACGTACTTCCGATTCTGGTCCTGTGTCAACTACAACTCGGACCTGGAAGCGTACTGGGATTGGATGCACCACTGGCCGATCCTCCCCTCGACCGGTACGTATCAGCAGCACGACGCGTGCCGGAACACCACGACGAAGAAGCTGCTCATCTGGTCGGCAACGTCCTTGGCCGACTACAGCGTTGAGTACACCCACTACAACAACTCCAACGTCTCAACGAACTGGTCACAGGATTACTGAGTCGACCAACCCGCGGACTTAGCTCACCGCCGCCCTCCCGGACCTCGAAGCGCTCCACGTCCGGGAGGGTCCCTCTTCGCCGACAACAGGTTGGGCCAAATGACGCTCTCGTTTGAGCACATCTCGTTTCGGTATGGGTCAATCCCATTTCGCAAGTCGAGTCATTGGGTGTTCCAGGATTTCAGTTGGCGTCTACCGCAGGGGAAGACCGTCCTGCTTGGACCGAACGGCGCGGGCAAGACCACTTTGCTGTCACTCGGTGTGGCCGCCCTCAAGCCGACATCCGGTGGGATCCGTATCGATGGACTAGAGCCGCCGTCAGACCGCACGCGACTTCGCCGCTCCGTTGCGATGATGCCGCAGAAGATCGTGGCGATCCCCGGGTTCACTGCTCACGAGCAGGTCGCCTACACAGCGTGGCTGCGCGGAGCAGATCAACCTTCGGCTGTCCGGGCAGCCGCCTCCGCCCTCAGTCGCGTCGGCCTCGATGACCAAGCCGATTCGTTGGTCTCGGCACTCTCTGGGGGGCAGCAGCGACGCGTGGGTCTCGCGCAGGCGCTGGCCTGGCCTTCGCGTGTGTTGCTCCTCGACGAGCCGACTGCAGGGCTCGACCCTGCCCAGCGAAGCACGTTCCGAACGCTTGTGGCCGGACTGCCCGCAGAAGAGACTGTTCTCGTCTCGACTCACCAGGTGGACGATCTCTCCGAACTGTTCGACACCGTTGTTGTCCTCGGCCATGGAGAGATCCGGTTCCAGGGAAGTCCATCAGACTTCTTGGCGCTCGCACCCGCAGGAAGCGTTCGACCGGCGGAGGCCGCGTATGTCAACCTCCTCGGTTCCGAGACATGATCCCCGTCCGTACCGCACTCCGCGTTATGCCAGCCGCATGGTTCGCGATCGCCGTCGCGGGCTTTTCCGCCTGGTACGCGACACTCATCAGGTCGCCGGAAGGCTACGGGACAGCGGCCACTGCTGCGGCGTCAGGCGCCCTCCCGTTCATCGCTGCGTTCGTTGCAGGCTCTGCTGCCTGGGAAGGGTCTCGACTCCGCCGAGGCGACGTGTGGGGGGGTCCGTGGGCTCGCGCAAGTTTCTACATCGCGTTCGCCGCCCTCTTCTGGCCAGTGGTCGCCGGCTTGATCGCCATGACAGCGGCCACAGCGACGAGGCAGCTCACTGTCGCCGCTGGTGCCCCAAATGGCTCGATATTGCTCGTCATGGCGCTCGACATTGTGGCCTACGCTGCCGTTGGGTTCGCGATCGGTGTTCTGACACCGCCAGCACTCGCCATCCCACTCGCGGCCTGCCTCGCGCTCCTCTGGCTGGCATTTGTTCCGGCGATGTACCCCGTATGGCTCAGGCACCTGACCGGCATGTTTCGTGACTGTTGCGCGTTGGGCGAGGCCATCGCACCGGAGGCTCTCCTGGCTTCGGCTGCACTTGATCTTGCGTTGATCGGTGCGGCAGCCGTCTGCTGTGCGGTCAACGCATCGCGCATCGCAAGGGGGCTGAGCGCCGCGGGCATCCTTGCCGTCGGTGCCTTGATTGGCGTCCGGTTCGCCTCGGGCCTCACGTTTGCGCCAGTGCAACCGAGAGATGCGACGCAGCTAACGTGTACGGGGAGTGGCGGCATCCAAGTGTGTTTGTGGCCAGAGCATATGTCGGCCTCGGAGCAGATCACCGCCGCGATCGCGGATGTTCGCACTCGGTGGTTGGCATCCGGGATTGACGCACCAGCGCTGATCACCGAGGGACTCGGTGCGGCGACACCAGCAACGCTACGGATTCGGATCAATGACACATCACGGGACGGAATCGTTCTCGCGATGGCGACAGCGAGGATGCCACCCTTTCCAGAGTGCGGGCACGGCACCACCGGGGGAGTTGCATTTCTGTATCTTCGTGCGTGGTTTGCCGCGGCTGGCGGCGCGTCCGATCCCACCCTCCAGGCGCTCGACGCGGAGGGTGATGACGTCAACCCGAATGTCCTGACCGTCGTGGACCAACTCGAGAAGGCCACGGCCGCCGTGAAACGAACATGGGTCAACAACGCGGAGGCGACGGCCGTCCGGTGTGATGATGAGTCGCAGCCTGACCTTCGGGTTCAGCCGTGAGATGGTGGCTCAACGCTCGCGCGATCAAACTGCTGCTCCTCGTCTCGATCCTCACGGTTCTGCTCTTGGTCCTCCCAGTTTCCGCCCTAACCGCAACGCCCAGCCCGGGTGGCGCAACACTCGCCCTTGCCGCAATGGCTGCGCTAGCACTGCCAGCGTCTATTGGTTGGGCACTCTCGCGAGGTGACGAAGGACTTGAACGGCGCGCCATCCGACCAACCGCGGCGGCAGACCTCGGTCTCGTGCTGGCGTTGGTCGTTGGTGTGGTTACGCTTGAGGGCGTCCTCTGTGCAGCCGGACTCGCGGCCGCCGGCCTCGTCGCGGCGCGGGCGGCATTGACCTACACAGGGATGATGCTCATTTCGGCGTCGTTCGGTGGGTGGGGAAGCGCTGCCATCGTGCCGGCGATCTACTTCACATTTGTGTTGGTCGTCGGGGGCGGAAGTGACGTGGACAACCCGGCAGCGTGGGCATGGATAGGCGCGCCAGGGACGAACGCGGCGGCAATGGCGGCGGCCGCGGGAACGTTTCTGATTGGCGTCATCGCCCGTGCGCGGTGGGCTCTGCGGTAGCCGGCCGCCCGAAGTTGACCGGCCACGCCTTTCGCGCTCATCGGCCCGGTCGGGCGTGTTCCAGGAGCCGTGCCCGGTGGTCAGGTAAAGACCCACGACCGCGCGAGCGCTGATCTCGGCGTCCAGTCGTGGTTGCCGTTGAAGTCCAGCTCGTTGGTCGGCGTCGACTGTGCCCCGCACATCATCGACATGCCGGCGTTCGTGTCGCGGTGGCCAAGCCCGAGGGTGTGCCCGAGCTCGTGCGCCAGGGGGAGGCCGATCGTCGCTAGACGTCACGTGCCGCTTCAAGGCATGCGCTTCGGAACCCTCTGGTCCGCGTCGGGCGGCGGGCCGTCGTCGACCATCCGATGGCAGCGGCCGTCGGGCACGAGCGGCGTCGGCGAGGCCTCGGCGGATGTGGTCGCCAGCGGCCAGCGCCGGCGTTACGTGCGGTACACCGAGCTGATTGCGTTGTTGAAGGTGGGGGAGAGGGTCGGCGCGTACCCGTTGCAGCAGAACGTGAGGAGGTATCCGCCGTGGAACCAGTCCGTGTAGAAGACGCCGGACGCGTTGTTGATGGCGATGTAGGACTCGATCCGGTCGTTCCAGCCGATGAGCGCCAGTGCATCGTAGTTCTGGGAGATGACCATGTACGATCCCTGGTAGAGCTGGGATGAGAAGATCTCCACGTAGTCGCTGGAGGCGGACGCTGTTGCCGGCGCGGTCGTGGCCGAGCTCGCGGAGGGACCCGCGGCACGGGCGCGCTCGAGCGCGGCGGCAGAGCGGAAGCAGTGGATGCGCGGGAAGTCGCGGTCATGGCAGTAGTAGTCGGCGATCATGGTGACCGCGATAGGGCTGCCCTCCAGGTCGGCGGCGATGCTCGACTGGGCGCCTGACGCGGCGGCGGGCGCAGCAGCAGACATGAGCCCCGCGATGGCGAGGACGATGGCGGCACGGTGCATGGGAACCCCTCGGCTCGGCGTGGCGGCGGACGCGCGTCGAGCGTGAGCCGAGACGGCCGTCAGAGCGATGGGGCGGCTCCCTTGCCCGGGCCGAGGGTTCCACCCCATCGACCGCGCGCAGCTCGAGCCACACGATGAGGCCGTCATGGACCGCGGCGGTCGCGGTCGTCGCGCTCGCGTGCGGCGTCTACTCGCTCGCCGTGGCCGCCACCGCGGTGCTCGAGCCGGGGATCACGGTCGATGGGACAGGCTCCGTCGTGCTCTCGGTCGACCCGCAGGAGTACGGGTGGGCGTACGGCGTCCGACCCGGCGACCGAGTGGTCTCCACCCGCGGGGCGGGCCAGCCCGGCGGTGCGGCGATCACCGTCGCCGACGCGTCCGGCCAGCTCGAGGCGAGCGAGCGCGGGCCCGAGGTGCGCCTGCGCGTTACGGCGCCGCTGGCGCTCGGCGCGATCGTGGCGGCACTCTTCGGGTTCGGCCTCTCGGCCCGCCGCAGCCGCCGTGCCCCGGCACTGGTCGTGGTGGCACTCGCGTGCGCGGCCCTGCCCCTGTACCTCGCGGACCCCTCGACTCCCTCAGCCGCCGTCGTCCTGCTCGGCGTCGTGGCGCCCCCGGTGGAAGCTGTTGGCAGGGCGACCCGGCGGCGGGCTCTCGTCATGCTATGGCTCGCCGCGGCCACGGTCGTCGGCGCTTGGTGGGTCGACCTGCGGCTGTCCCACGCCTGGAGTCCCCTCCCCGTCGGAGCGGGCGCAGCGGCTCTCACGGTCGTGGGCGGGGTCGTCGCTGCGGCGAGGGCTGCCGACGTGAACCGGCAGCGCGCCGTCCGCCTGGCGTCGCAGACCCAGTTCCTGGACATCGCGGTGGTCGCCGCCTCAGCTGTCGTCTTCGTGTCGCTCGCGACCCTCGACGCGCCTCTCCCCGTCACCCTCCTAGCGTCGCTCCTGCCGATCGCCGTGTACGCGCCCGCTCGGCGCATCATTCCGAGGCTCGCCGACCGGCTCGTCTTTGCCGACCTGCGGGAGCGCGAGTCGATCCGTGCCACAGAGGAGGAGCGGGCAAGGATCGCCCGAGACATCCATGACGACCCGCTCCAGGCGATCGCGGGCGTGATCCGCTCGCTCGATGATCCGACTGCTGACCGTGCCCAGGCGCGCGAGTCGCTGCGGGAGGTGGCTACGCGGCTCCGCACGGTCGCCACGGACCTGCGCCCGCCGGTCCTCGACGACCTGGGCCTGGTCCCAGCCATCGAGGACGGATGCCGCCGTGCTGGCGGCATCGAAGCGACGGCGGTGATCGAGAACGCGTCCGGCTACGGCGCGGCCGGCCGTCCCCCGGCCGAGGTCGAGCTCGCCGCGTTCCGGGTGGTGCAGGAGGCGCTCGCGAACGCCGCGAAGCACGCGCCCGGCAGCCGTGTCGCCGTGACCGGGTCGGTGTCGCACCACGCCATCGCGCTCGACGTCACCGACGACGGGCCCGGGATGCCGCCTCCGAGGGCCGGAGAGGCCCTCGCTGAGGGGCGCCTGGGGATCCCGTCGATGCGGCGCCGCGCCGAGGCCATCGGCGCTCAGATCACCATCGAATCGCGCCCCGGACGCACGACCGTCCGTCTCCGGTGGTCCGCATGAGCGTCCGCGTGGCCATCGTCGAGGATCACCCCGTGGTCACCCGCGGGCTTCTCGCCGCG
>JAKAHU010000337.1 GCA_021825385.1 Chloroflexota bacterium
CCCGCCGGGCGGCCCGGAGACGCGCGAACGCCGCCGGCTAATCCTTCTCTGACTACGCACGAGACGGCGGGCGACCGCGGGGCGGGCCATGCGCGCGAGACGATGGGCACCGCGCACGAGACGGGCGACCGCGGGGCGGGCCATGCGCGCGAGACGATGGGCATCGCGCACGAGAGGACGGGCGACCGCGGGGCGGGCCATGCGCGCGAGACGATGGGCACCGCGCACGAGACGACGGGCGACCGCGGGGCGGCCGCGGCACTACGCGCGCCGAACGCGTGAGGCAGCGAGCCGCGCCGAGGTTCACCCGGCAACGGGTCGTTACGCTGCGCGCGGGGTCCAGCGCCAGGTTTCAGGGGTGGCACCCGACGTGCCGACGCAGTACCGCTCGGAGCGCGTCTTGCGCTCGAGCCAGGTCATGCCGTGGCGATCGCGATGCCGTCGCCACTCCCGTCCATGGCGTTTCTTCCAGGCATCTGGCTGGCCGCCGGGTTCAGCGGTCACGGTTCTCGTCGCGACGGGTGCCTCCTCGCGCACCATCGTCACCACCTCGTCGAGAATCGGACGGAGCTGCGGGCGCCGCGACCACCGCGGCCAGACCACCCCGCGCGCCGCCGCTTCGGGCTGGATTCTGGCACCGAACCGGGGCCCGACGGAGGGACGACCGGACGGAAAAAGGCGGGCCCGATGGACGATCGAACCCGCCTCTGGCTTGGCCGTCAGCCGTCTGTGCGGCCCCTGGCCGTCAGCCGCCCGCGCCACCAGAACCGTCAGCCGTCTGCGCGGCCCCTGGCCGTCAGCCCCGGGCGGCCTGCGCGGGCGACCCGCCAGCCACCTAGAACGACTCGAGGTAGCGCTCGATCTCCCACTGGCTGACCTGCGTCCGGTATTCGTCCCACTCGGCCCGCTTGGCCTCGACGAAGTGGCTGTAGACGTGGTCCCCGAGCGCCTCGCGGATCACCTCGTCGCGATCGAGCTCCTCGATCGCTTCACCGAGCGTCCCGGGCAGCTCGCGGATCCCCTTCTCCGCGATCCGGGCGGCGTCCATCTCGAACAGGCTCTCCTCGACCGGCTCGCTGAGCTGCAGCCCTCGCTCGACCCCGTCGAGGCCGGCGGCGATCAAGACCGCGAAGGCGAGGTAGGTGTTCGACGATGGGTCCGGGCAGCGGACCTCGCAGCGGGTCCCCTCGATCGACTTGCCGGGCGAAACCATCGGCACCCGGATCAGGGCCGAGCGGTTCGTCCGCCCCCAGGTCAGGTACGTCGGTGCCTCGTAACCGGGCACGAGCCGCTTGTACGAGTTCACGAGCGGGGCGAGGACCGCGATCATGCCGCGGGCGTGGGCCAGGACCCCGGCCATGTACGAGCGGGCCACGTCCGAGAGCCCATACGGGTTCGACGCATCGGCGAACGCGTTCCGCCCTTCGGCGATCGAGTACAGGCTGACGTGGGTATGCATCCCCGAGCCGTTGATGCCGTGGATCGGCTTGGGCATGAACGTGGCATAGAGGCCGTGCTGTTGGGCGATCGCCTTGAGGGTGAACTTGAACGTGATCGCGTTGTCGGCCGTCCGGAGCGCGTCCGAGTACTCGAAGTCGATCTCGTGCTGGCCCTCGGCCACCTCGTGATGGGCGGCCTCGACCCGGATCCCGAATGCCTCGAGCGCGTCCACCATGTCCTGGCGGACTTCCTGGGCGAGGTCGGTCGAGAAGTCGAAGTAGCCGGCCTTGTCGTGGGGCAGGGGCTGGATCTCGCCGCCGTCACCGCGCCGGAACAGGAAGAACTCGAGCTCGGGGCCGGTGTTCACGACGAAGCCCAGCTTGCGCGCCCGCTCGACCTGGCGGCGCAGGACGAACCGCGGGTCGCCCACGAACGGCTCGCCGCGCGGGGTGAAGACGTCGCAGATGACCCGCGCCGTGCCCCGCGGTCCGGATCCCGGCTGCCAGGGGATCTCGTTGAACGTGCTCATGTCGGGCACGAGGTACTGGTCGCTCTCGGCGATCCGGGTGAAGCCCTCGATCGAGGAGCCGTCGAACCAGGTCCCGTGCTTCACCGAGCTCTCGAGCTGATGGATCGGGATCGTCACCGCCTTGACGTGGCCGATGATGTCGGTGAACTGGAGCTGGATGAACCGGATACCGCTCGCCTTGGCTCGCTCGATCTGTTCGAGCGCGTCCGGCGCGCTCATCACCGCGGTCAATGGTGCCTCCTGTGCTCTCGGCCCGGACCCGCCGGCCGGTCGTCAGTTCTTGTGCCTGCCGCACGACCATTGCGAAATGGCGTATCGCGGCACAGCCATGGCCGAGAGTGTACCAGCGACCAGCCCCCGGACGCCCTACCGTTCTCGCTCACTAACTTGTGCATATTGCACGAGTCTTACCGCGATCGAGAGCGCCAGCCGCAGCTCGGGGTCGGCGAGGTTCCAGCCGCCGAGCTGCTCGATCCGCCGCATCCGGTAGGCGATCGTGTTGCGGTGGACGCCGAGGGCCGACGCCGCGTCGGCGGCCAGGTCGCGATCGAGGACCGCCCGGAGCGTGTCGAGCCGCTGGCGCTGAAGGGCCGGCCGACCGACGAGCAGCGGCTCGAGCAGGGCGCGCGCCTGGCGGAGGCCGTCGGGCAGGTCGGGCAGGCTGGCGAGGAGCCGGTAGGCGGGCAGGCGATCGGCCCGGGCGACGGCCGGTGGATCGGCCAGCCGCTCGACGACCTCGAGCGTGGCCCGGGCCTCGGCCTCCGCAACCGGACGACCGGTCGGCTCGACGAACCGCCGCGAGACCGCGACCGGACGGTGCAGGCGTTCGGCGATCCGGCCGGCGAGCAGGAGCCCGTCCGGGTCGTCGGCCGGGGCGGCCGCCACGGCCCGCAGTTCCAGGCTCGCGGCATCACCGCGCAGGATCAGCCGCCCGGGCCCGGCCAGGAGGCGCACCTCGCCGCGCAGCGCCTCGCGCCGCTCGAGCGTGTCGGCCCCGGCCACGTCGACACCCTGGCGGGCGACGTAGACGACCCACGGCGGTCCGGCCGCCGGCAGCCGGTCGCCGGA
>JAKAHU010000080.1 GCA_021825385.1 Chloroflexota bacterium
CGCCCAGCTGCGGGCGCGCTGGCAGCTCGCCGGCCAGGTCGTGCTCGCGCTCGGGGCGGTCTGGCTGGGGATCGGGGTCGGGTTCGTGAACAACCCGTTCGGGCCGGGGGTGATCCGGTTCGACGGACTGTTCGCGGTCGGGTTCACGGTCCTCTGGATCGTCGGGATGATGAACAGCATCAACTTCATCGACGGCCTCGACGGGCTCTCGTCGGGGGTCGGTCTGATCGCCGCGGCGACGCTCGGCTTGATCAGCCTGACGACCGTCGTCGGTCAGCCGTTCGTGGCGCTCCTGTGCTTCATTCTCGCCGGCGCGCTCCTCGGCTTCCTGCGCTGGAACTTCCACCCGGCCTCGATCTTCATCGGCACGAGCGGGGTGATGTTCATCGGCTACGCGCTGGCGCTCCTGTCGATCCTGGGCACGGCCAAGGTCGCCGTCGCGCTGCTCGTCCTGGGTGTGCCGATCATCGACACGTTCTGGATCATCGTCCGGCGTCTCGCCTCGGGACGGTCCCCGTTCACCCCCGACCGCGGCCACATCCACCACCGCCTCCTCGACCTGGGGCTCTCGCACCGCCAGACGGTGCTTCTCATCTACGCCATCTGTCTGGTCCTGGCCGGCCTGACGTTCATCCTGTCGGGCGCCGGCCAGGTCTACGCGTTCGTCGGGATCGTCGTCGTCTCGGGTGTCGTCCTGTTCGTCCTGACGCGGCGCTCGCTCGCCGGCAATGGGCTGTCCGCGGAGTCGTACGCCGCGGACGAGGATCGGCCCACCTGATCCGGGCCTCCGCAGGGGCGCCGTCGCCGTTCCTGTCGTTGCCGGTCCCGAGTGGCAGCTGCTATACTCCCGCCGCGTTGTCGGGCCGCTCATGAACCAGTTTGGCCGGGCCGGGGCTTACCTCGCCCTCTTCTCGGAGATCGGGCTCGTCCTGCTCGTCACCACGCTGGCCGGGGTCCTCGCCGGGTACTGGCTCGACACGCAACTGGGGACCCTGCCCATCTTCGTCGTCGTCGGTTTCCTCGGCGGTGCCGCGACCGGGGCCCTGGCGATCTACAGGTTGATCACCCGGTTCCTGTCCAGGTTCGAGTAGCGGGACCCGGCCAGATCCGATCGGATACCAGGAGCGCGGCGTGAGGGCCGCGCTTGTGTGTGTGGAGCAGACGTGTCGAGCGAGCAGCCCGGGGCGATCGCGAATACCGCACTGGCGGTCGAGACCACCGCCCCGGCCACGACGCGTCGGCGGGCGGGGCGCACCCTCGCCATCCTCGCCGGGGCGGTCGTCGTCCTCGACGTCCTCGCCTTCCTCGTCCTCCCCCCGTTTCCCAGGGGCGGTCAGGCCGGTGAGGCCTGCGCGTATCCGGTCTGCTTCATCGACGGCAACCTCGAGTTCCCACCGCCCCACGTCGTCCTCGACCTGGCGCCGAACGATCCGATGCCGACCGGGCAGCTGGTGATCGCGTTCCACCCGAGCATCACTTCCCCGATCATCACGATGTGGATCGTCGAGGCTCTGCTGCTGCTCCTGGCGCTCTTCGCCGTCCGGAAGATGCGCGACATCCCGCGCGGCCTCCAGAACCTCGTCGAATGGGCGTACGAGCTGCTCGAGGACTTCGGAACCTCGATCGGCGGGGCCGAGGCGCGCCGGCACATCCCGGTCTATGCCGCCTTCTTCCTGCTCATCCTGTTCAGCAACTGGAGCGGTCTCGTGCCGCCGGTCGGCAAGATCGATGAGCTCCGTGCGCCGACGAGCGACGTGAACATGACGATCGGGCTCGCCCTGTTCGCCTTCGGCTACTTCGAGTTTCAAGGGTTCCGGGCTCTCGGTATCGGCGGCTACCTCTCGAAGTTCTTCCCCGTCTACGAGTTCCGGGAGGGGATCGGGGCCGGGCTGATCGCGATGTTCGTCGGCCTGATCGAGCTCCTGCTCGAGTTCGTCAAACCGGTCACCCTGGCGATGCGACTCTTCGGCAACATCTACGGCGGTGAGGTCGCCCTGGCGGTCATGACCGCCCTGACGATCGCCCTCGTCCCGGTCGCCCTCTTCTTCCTCGAACTGATCTTGAACTTCGCTCAGGCCCTGATCTTTAGCGTCCTGACCCTGATGTTCACTCTGATCGCCATCGAGAGCCACCGCCACGAGGAGGGCGAGATGGGCCACGAAGGGATGGATGCCGTCCACGACGCCACGCACCTCGAGGTCCAGCCCGCCGCCGCCCACTGACCACGATCGGGTCGCCCCGGCGACACGCACCCCAGGTCCGGTTGCGCCGGCGCGCCGGCGCAACGTCAACCAGGTCCCAATGATCCCGGGCCGCCAGCTCGGGGAGTAGGAGGAAGTCCCAACATGGAAAACATCGGCGCTGGCCTTGCCGCCCTCGGCGTCATCGGCCCGGGCATCGGCATCGGCATCCTGGCCGGCCTCTCGAGCAGCGCGATCGGCCGCAACCCCGACGCCGCCGGCCAGATCCGCGGCCTGGCGATCATCCTCGCGGCGTTCGCCGAGGGGCTCGGCGTCCTGGCGGTCGTGGTCGGCCTGCTCTCGATCTTCATCAAGTAGCCGGCTCGGCAGGGAGAGCACGTCGTGGAGATCCTGGCCGTCGCGGCCGGCCCGGCCGGCCACGCCGTCGGGCTCGCCGCCGCAGGTGAGGCGGGTGGGCTGACGATCAACTTCTTCTGGGTGATCGTCAGCGCGCTCAACTTCCTCGTCTTCCTCGCGATCATCTGGCAGTTCGCGTTCAGGCCGCTGAGCGGGATGCTCGAGTCACGTCGCCAGCGGATCGAGCAGGGGCTGCGCGACGCCGAGCAGGCCCGGCGCGAGCGCGACAACGCCGAGCAGGAGCGGATCGCCGTCCTGGTCGAGGCACGCCGGGAGGCGAACGAGATCCTGAATCGGGCCCAGAAGGTGGCCGAGGAGACTCGTGAGGCGGACATCGCGGCCACCCGCGAGGAGCTCGAGCGGATGCGCCAGCGCGCCGCCGCCGAGATCGAAGCGGAGAAGCAGCGGGCCCTGGCCGACCTGCGGGCCGAGGTTGCCGATCTCGCCCTGCGGGCCGCCGGACGGGTCGTGGGTGAGACGATGACCGGCGAGCGGCAGCGCCGCCTGGTCGAGGAGTTCCTGCGCGAGGCGGCCGTGCCCGGGTCGAGGAGCTGATGGCCCGCCTGACCACCACCGCCCGCCGCTACGCGGAGGCCGCCTTCGAGCTCGGGCTGCGCGACGGGACCCTGGACGCCTGGCGAACCGAGCTCGAGCTGGCCGCCGCGGTCCTGGCCGACGAGCGCCTGACCCGTGTTCTGGCCAATCCCGCGATCCCGCTCGATGCTCGCTCGGCCGTGGTCAGGGAGGCGCTCGGCACCCGGGTCAGCCGGCCGGTCCTCAACCTCGTCCTGGTCCTGCTCCGGCGCGGCTGGATCGAGCTGCTGCCGCAGGTGGCAGCCGAGTTCAGGCGGCTCGACGACGATCGCCTGGGCATCACTCCCGCCACCGCGACGAGCGCCGCCCCGCTCGAACCGGACGAGGTGCGCGCCCTGACGGCCCGCCTCGAGCAGCTCACCGGCGGGCGCGTGGATCTCGACCTGCGGGTCGATCCGAGCATCCTCGGCGGCCTCGTGGTCCGGGTCGGCGACCGCCTGATCGACGGCAGCGTTCGCGGCCGCCTGGAGCGGCTGCGAAGTCGGCTCGTCTCGGGCGCCCTCTAGGAGATCGATTCGATGGCCCTTCGCTCTGACGAGATCACCAGCATCATCAAGTCCGCGATCGAGACGTTCGACACCGGGGCCGAGACGCGCAGCGTCGGCACGGTGGTCATGGTCGGCGACGGGATCGCCCAGGTCTACGGCCTGGCCGATGCCCTCGCCTCCGAGCTGCTCGAGTTCCCGGGCGGAATCATGGGTATGGCCCTCAACCTCGAGGAGGAGACCGTCGGCGCGGTCATCCTCGGTGACGCGACCGCGATCAAGGAGGGCGACACGGTCAAGACGACCGGCCGGGTGGTCGAGGTCCCGGTCGGCCAGGCGCTCCTGGGCCGCGTCGTCGACCCGCTCGGCCGGCCCCTCGATGACAAGGGTCCGATCGCGGCCACGAGGACCCGTCCGGTCGAGCGGATCGCCCCGGGGGTCATCGTCCGCAAGTCGGTCGACACCCCGGTTCAGACCGGGATCAAAGCCATCGACGCGCTCATCCCGATCGGCCGCGGTCAGCGCGAGCTGATCATCGGCGACCGCCAGACGGGCAAGACCGCGATCGCGATCGACACGATCATCAATCAGAAGGGCAAGGGGCTCGTCTGCATCTACGTGGCGATCGGCCAGAAGCTGTCCACGGTGGCCAAGACGGTCGCGATCCTCGAGCAGCACGGCGCGATGAGCCACACGATCGTCGTCGTTGCCGGAGCGGAGGATCCGGCCCCGCTCCAGTACCTCGCCCCGTATGCCGGCGTGGCCATGGGCGAGGAGGTGATGGAGGTCGGGGTCGAGCTCGACGGGCGGACGGTCAAGGACGCCCTGTGCGTCTACGACGACCTGAGCAAGCACGCCTGGGCGTACCGCGAGATGGCCCTCCTGCTGCGCCGCCCGCCCGGTCGCGAGGCGTACCCGGGCGACGTCTTCTATCTCCACAGCCGCCTGCTCGAGCGCGCGGCGCGCCTGAACGAGGAGAACGGTGGCGGCTCGCTGACCGCCCTGCCGATCATCGAGACCCAGGCCGGCGACGTCTCGGCCTACATCCCGACCAACGTCATCTCGATCACCGACGGCCAGATCTTCCTCGAGACCGACCTGTTCAACGCCGGCCAGCGACCGGCCCTGAACATCGGCATCTCGGTCTCGCGGGTCGGCTCGGCGGCCCAGACCAAGGCGATGAAGAAGGTCGCCGGTCCGCTCAAGCTCGATCTCGCCCAGTACCGGGCCCTGGCGGCCTTCGCCCAGTTTGCGTCGGACCTCGACAAGGCGACCCGCGACCAGCTCACCCGGGGCGAGAAGCTGTCTGAGGTGATCAAGCAGCCGCAGTACCAGCCGCTCTCGGTCGAGAAGCAGGTGACGATCCTGTACGCGGCCACGACGGGCGCCCTCGACGACATCCCGACGCCGCGGGTGAAGGAGTTCGAGTCCGGGCTGTACCGCTTCCTCGAAACCGAGCGGCCGGCGATCCTCGAGGAGCTCGGTCGGACGAAGGCGCTCAGCGACGAGATCGCGGCCGGTCTGGACGAGGCGATCGCGGCCTTTCGCGAGAGCTTCCTCGCCTAGCGATGGCCAGCCAGCGTGACATCCGGCGCCGGATCGGAGCGGTCCGGAACATCAAGCAGATCACCCGGGCGATGCAGTTCGTGGCCGCCTCGAAGCTCAAGCGGGCCCAGGACTCGACGCTCGCCTCGCGCCCCTACAGCGACAAGCTCGAAGAGATCCTGGCTGACCTGGCGGCCGTGCTCGGCGGTGAGGATCATCCGCTCCTCGCCACCCGCGAGAGCGACCGGCGGCTGATCGTGCTGATCACGACCGACCGCGGCCTGGCCGGTCCGCTGAACACGAACACGATCCGCTTCGCCGCCCGCGAGATCACCGAGCATCCGGGGGAGCTGGCGGTCGTGACGGTCGGGCGCAAGGGGCGCGACGCGATGCGCCGGGCCCGCGTCCCGCTCGAGGCCCATTTCAATGGCTACGGTGACCGCCCCGCCTTCACCGACGTCCTGCCCCTGGCCCGGCTCGTCACCGACGACTACCTGGCCGGGACGTACGGGCGGATCGATATCATCTACTCCCACTTCGTTTCGACCCTCGTCCAGCGCCCGACGCTCAGTCAGCTCCTCCCGATTCGCCCGGCCGAGGACACGGTTGGCATCCCGGGCGGCCAGTTCCTGTTCGAGCCAAACGCGGCCACCGTCCTCGAGATGGTCCTGCCGCGCTACGTCGCCACCCGCCTCTACCAGGCCGTGCTCGAGGCCAAGGCGAGCGAGGAGTCGAGCCGGATGGTGGCGATGAAGAACGCCACCGAGAACGCCGAGGAGCTCATCGAGGACCTGACGCTCGTCTACAACAAGGTGCGTCAGGCGAACATCACCCGCGAGATGATCGAGATCGCGTCCGGCGCCCAGGCGCGCTGAGCGGGCGCAGACGCAGGAGGCAGAGAGAACGACCATGGCGACCGCCGCACCGACCGCGACCGGACGGGTGATCCAGATCACCGGCCCGGTCGTCGACATCGCCTTCCCGGCCGGCCAGCTGCCGGCGATCTACAACGCCGTCGAGATCGAACGGCCCGGTCAGGACCCGCTCACCTGCGAAGTCCAGCAGCACCTGGGCAACAACTGGGTCCGGACCGTGGCCATGACCACGACCGACGGCCTGGCCCGCGGCGTGCCCGTGCGCGACACCGGGGCCCCGATCAGCGTCCCGGTCGGCGAGGCGACCCTCGGCCGCGTCTTCGACGTGCTGGGCAAGCCGATCGACGGCAAGGGGGCGGTCACGACCGACGTCCGCCTGCCGATCCACCGGCCCGCCCCCGCCTTCGACCAGCAGACGACCTCGGAGGAAGTCTTCGAGACCGGCCTGAAGGTGATCGACCTGATCTGTCCGTTCAAGAAGGGCGGCAAGGTCGGCATCTTCGGCGGTGCCGGCGTGGGCAAGACGGTGATCATCCAGGAGCTGATCCGGAACGTCGCCCAGGAGCATGCCGGCTACTCGGTCTTCGCCGGCGTCGGCGAGCGCTCGCGCGAGGGCAACGACCTGATCCACGAGATGACCGAGTCCGGGGTCATCGCCAAGACGGTCATGGTCTTCGGCCAGATGAACGAGCCGCCCGGCGCCCGCCAGCGGGTTGGTCTGACCGGCCTGACGATGGCCGAGTACTTCCGCGACGTGGAGGGCCGCGACGTCCTCCTGTTCATCGACAACATCTTCCGCTTCACCCAGGCCGGCTCCGAGGTCTCGGCGCTCCTGGGGCGGATGCCTTCGGCGGTCGGCTACCAGCCGAACCTGGCGACCGAGATGGCCGCCCTCCAGGAGCGGATCACCTCGACCAAGACGGGCTCGATCACCTCGCTCCAGGCGGTCTACGTCCCGGCCGACGACTACACCGACCCGGCCCCGGCGACGACGTTCGCCCACCTCGACTCGACGATCCGGCTCGAGCGCTCGATCGCCGAGCTGGGCATCTACCCCGCCGTCGACCCGCTCACCTCGACCTCGCGCGTCCTCGACCCGCTGATCGTCGGTCAGGAGCATTACGAGGTGGCCCGCGAGACCCAGCGCGTCCTCCAGCGCTACCGCGACCTCCAGGACATCATCGCCATCCTGGGCATCGACGAGCTGTCCGAGGAGGACAAGTCGACCGTCGCCCGCGCCCGCCGCCTGCAGCGGTTCATGAGCCAGCCGTTCTTCGTGGCCGAGGTGTTCACCGGCCGGTCGGGCGTCTACGTCCCGATCCGAGACACCGTCGCCTCGTTCAAGGAGATCCTCGAGGGCCGCGCCGACACCCTTCCCGAGCAGGCGTTCTTCCTGGCCGGTACGCTCGACGACGTGCGCCGCAACGCGGAGAAGCTCCAGGCATGACGCTCGCTGCCGGGACGCGCTCGATCGCCGGGAGCGCCCCGCCGCTCAGCACCGGGAGGCCGACCTGATGCCGCTCCTGCTCGAGATCGTCACCCCGGAACGACTCGTCTACAGCGACTACGTCGATTCGGTCCAGGTCCCCGGGATCGAGGGCGAGCTGGGCATCCTGCCCCACCACGCCCCGCTCGTGTCGATGCTCGGGATGGGCGAGCTGCGCATCCGCAAGGGCGGGAGCGAGGAGTCGTTCGCGATCTTCGGCGGGTTCCTCCAGGTCCGGCCCGACAAGGTCGTGGTCATGGCCGAGACGGCCGACCTCGCCTCGGAGATCGACCTCGAGCGGGCCCAGGAGGCACGGCGCGAGGCCGAGCGAGCGCTCGAGACCGGCTACCACGAGACCGCCGACCTGGCCGCGGCCCGGGCCGCCCTCCAGCAGGCCCTGCTGCGGATCCGCGTCGCCGAGCGACGCCACCGCGAGGGTCCGCGGCGGCGCGGCTGACCTGGTGGGCAACGAGCGGCCGTTTCACTGGGAGTTCCGTCCGGAACCGATCGAGCGCGAGATCTTCCGGATCGAGGGCGGGCGACCGCTCTCCGGCCGGGTGCCGATCAGCGGGGCCAAGAACGCCGCCCTGAAGCTGCTCGCGGCCGCGACCCTGACCGGTGAGCGTTGCCGCTTCTCGAACGTGCCCGAGATCGAGGACGTGCGGGTCATGGCCGAGACGCTGCGCGACCTCGGGGTCGTCGTCGACCACCCGGCCCCGAACGTCTACGAGGTCGCCTCGGGCGACGTCGACTGGCTGTTCGTGCCCCTCGAGGCGGCGGCCAGGATGCGGGCGAGCTTCATGCTCCTCGGTCCGCTCCTCAGCCGGTTCGGGCGAGTGATCATCAGCAACCCGGGCGGCGACCGGATCGGCCGGCGGCCGGTCAACCTCCACGTCGACGCGATGCGGGCCCTGGGAGCGGAGATCGAGTACCGGAACGGCTACTACTTTGCCCGCGCCCCCGGCCGCCTGCGCGGTGGCGAGGTCCGCTTCCCGTTCGTCTCGGTCATGGGCACCGAGAACGCGATCCTGGCGGCGACCCTGGCCGACGGGCACACCGTCATCCGCCCGGCGGCGCGCGAGCCGGAGGTCGACGACCTGATCGCCTTCCTGGGCAAGATGGGCGCCGAGGTCGAGCGGACGGCACCCGACACGGTCGAGGTCGAAGGGCGCAAACGCCTCCGTGGCGCGGACCACCGGGTGATTCCGGACCGGATCGAGGCCGGCACGTTCGTCATCGCCGCCGCGGTCACCGGCGGCCGGGTGACCCTCGAGGGGGCGCCCTGCGATCTGCTCGGGGCGTTCATCGAGACGGTCGGTCGGGTCGGGCTCGAGCTCTCCTGTGGGCGCGACACGATCGAGGTCCGGGGCGCCCCGCCCGACGGCGGGGCGTATCGGGCGGTCGACGTCGAGACCGCGCCCTATCCCGGCTTCGCGACCGACCTCCAGCCCCCGATGTGCGTCCTGCTCAGCCAGGCGGTCGGCACGTCCCGGGTCCACGAGACGATCTTCGAGGACCGCCTCGAGTGGCTCGTCGAGCTGGCTCGGATGGGCGCCGCGGTGACGATCGAGGACGAGCACCACGCCACGATCAGCGGTCCGGCCCGGCTCCATGGCGCCGAGGTCGAGATCGGCGACCTGCGGGCCGGGGCGTCGCTCATCCTCGCCGCCCTCGCCGCCAGCGGCACGACGACGATCCACGGTGCGCACCACGTTCACCGGGGGTATGAGAACATCGAGGGCAAGTTCCTGGGCCTCGGGGCCAGGATCGAACGCCTGGCGGAAGGGACGACAGACAGCAGCTCATGAAGATCGGTATCGACCTCGGCACGGCGAACGTGCTCGTCTACATCAAGGGCAAGGGGATCGTCATCCAGGAGCCGTCCGTCGTGGCGGTCAGTGACGACAACCGGATCGTGGCCGTTGGCGAGGAGGCCCGCGAGATGATCGGGCGCACGCCGGGCAACATCCAGGCGATCCGCCCGATGAAGGACGGTGTGATCGCGGACTACGTGATCACCGAGGCGATGCTTCGCTTCTTCATCGGCAAGGCGACGAGGGGGAGCATCGGCTTCTCCAAGCCCGAGGTGATGATCTCCGTTCCGGCCGGGGTGACCAGCGTCGAGAAGCGCGCCGTCCGCGACGCGGCGCTCAAGGCCGGGGCCCGTGAGGCGTACCTGATCGAGGAGCCGCTGGCGGCCGCGATCGGGGCGAACGTTCCGATCAGCGGACCGTCGGGCAACATGGTGATCGATATCGGTGGCGGGACGAGCGAGATCGCGGTGATCTCGCTCGGGGGGATCGTCGTCTCGACCTCGCTCCGGGTCGGGGGTACCAAGTTCGACGAGGCGATCTCGTCGTACATCCGCAAGAAGTACAACCTGATGGTCGGCGAGCGAACGGCCGAAGAGGTCAAGATCCAGATCGGCACGGCCCTCCCGCTCGAGCGTGAGCTCCAGATGGAGGTCCGGGGCCGGGATCTGATCGCCGGCCTGCCGCGGACGATCCCGGTCACCTCGTCGGAGGTGATGGAGGCGATCGAGACGCCGCTCCAGCAGCTCGTCGCCGCCGTCCGGAGCGTCCTCGAACAGACGCCACCGGAGCTCAGCTCGGACATCATCGACAAGGGGATGGTCATGTCGGGCGGCGGTGCGCTCCTGCGGAACATCGACAAGCTGCTCACCCAGGTGACCGGCGTCCCGTGCCACGTCGCCGAGAACCCGCTCAACTGTGTCGCCCTCGGCACCGGCCTCGCCCTCGAGCACTTCGACTTCTTCAAGAAGTCGCTCGTCCAGCAGATCTGATGGCTGGCCCGGGGGCGGTCGGGAGGCCGGGGTCGCCAGGGCGACGGCGGTGACCAACGTGACCGAGGCGACCGAGATCGGCGGTGCCCCCGTCGGATCCGGGGCGGCCTTCGCCGACCTCCACTGCCATACCCGGGCCAGCTTCGATTCGCTCGCCGCGCCGGAGGCCGTCGTGCGGGCCGCCGCGACCCGCGGTCTGACCCACCTCGCGATCACCGATCACGACCGGATCGACGGCGCGCTCCGGGCCCGCGACCTGGCGCCCCCCGGGCTGGCGGTGATCGTCGGGGAGGAGGTGAAGACGGCCGAGGGCGACCTGATCTGCCTCTTCCTCGAGCGCCCGATCCGGCCGGGGATGTCGGCGGCCGAGACGGTGGCTGCGGCCCGCGAGCAGGGCGGCCTGGTCGGGATTCCGCACCCGTTCGACCGGTTTCGCAACTCGCTTCTGGACGAGGCCGGGCCGGCCGGCCCGGCCGGCCTGGTTGACTGGGTCGAGGCCTTCAACGCCCGGGTGATCGGGCGGTCGGGCAATGAGCGGGCGGCCGCCTTCGCCCGTGACCACGGGCTGCCCGGGGTCGCTGTCTCGGACGCCCATTCGGTCCTCGAGGTTGCCGTCGCCTACTCGATCCTCTCCGGTGACCCCTCCACGCCGGCCGGCCTGCTCGCCGCTCTGCCGAGCGCCCGGCTGGTCAGGCACCGCGCCTCGTATCTGGTCCGTGGCGTCACCCCTCTGGCGAAGGTGATCCAGCGCCTGCGCGGCAACCGCCGGATCGAGGCGGTCCGGTGAGCGAGCCGATCGTCGAGTCTGTGGCTGCGGCCATGGCCGAGGAGGTCCCGGCCGGGCCGGTTCGGGCCGAGGGCGAGCTGAGCGTCGAGCAGGTCTCGCTCGCCCGACGGCTCCGCCAGCCCCGAACGATCCTGTCGATCGTCGTGCCGCTCGCGATCATCGGGCTGTTCGTCTATCTGAACCGCGCCCGGCTGACCCAGGTCCCCAGCCTCGTCCTCCAGGCCAACCCGCTCCTGGTCGGGGCGGCGTTCGCGGTCTTCTACGCGGGGTTTCCGCTCCGCGGCCGCCGCTGGGCGCTCCTGCTGCGCTGGACCGGGTTCCGGATCGGGACGAGAGACGCGACCGAGATCCTCTACCTGTCGTGGTTCGTGAACTGCGTCGTGCCGGCCAAGCTGGGCGATGTCTACCGGGCCTGGCTGCTCAAGCTCAACAGCACGGCCTCGCTCAGCCGGACGTTCGGGACCGTGTTCATCGAGCGCGTCCTCGACCTGTTCGCGATCGCGCTCCTCGGCCTGGCCGCCGGCTACTGGAGCTTCCGGGCCGGCCTGCCGACGGCGATCGAGGCGGTCTTCGTGGTCGGGATCGTGGTCGTCGTCCTCCTCGCGGGCGGGATGTTCACCCTGCGCAACTTCGGCCGGCGGATCCTCACCCGGCTCCCGATCCCGATCCGGTTCATCGAGCTCTACGACCGTTTCGAGGAGGGCGTCTTCGGCGCAATCGGGGTCCGGCGCCTGCCGGCGCTGGCGATCCTGACCGTCTCGATCTGGGGGACCGAGGCGATTCGGCTCTTCCTCGTCGTCCATGCCCTCGACTTTCCCGGCGTCTCGCTCGGCCTGTCGGGGGCCGTGTTCGTGGCCCTGATCGGTTCGCTCCTGACGGCAATCCCGCTCAGCCCGGCCGGCCTCGGCTTCGCTCAGGCCGGAGTCATCGGCGTCCTGACCGTGGCCTACGGCGTGCCGCTTCCGGAGGCGACCGCGATCACCATCCTGGACTGGGTGATCAGCGTCATCTCGATCATCGTCCTGGGCGCGATCGCCTACCTGGTCTCGAAGAAGCCGCGGGGCGAGGGCCGGATCGCCTGACCGCCGGCCGGCTTCCCGGCCCGGCGCGACCGCACCCGAGCGCACCGGCCAGTTGTCCCCTGGTCCCGGTACGAACGGGTGATACAGGCCTTCCGGGTGCTGCTCGATAGTTGGCTCAACGCGGCACCGACCGCGCGTCGATCACGGAGCGCCCAGTCAACGATGACGAGCCAGACCGGCCGCGCCTTCAACGAGTGGCTGCGAGTCCAACTCAAGGCCAAGAAGATGTCCCAGCGTCAACTCGCCCAGCAGTCGGGGGTCGACCACTCGACGATCTCGCGCCTGGTCCGGGGCGACCGGATGCCGTCGCTCGGGACCGCGACGAAGCTTGCCCGCGGGTTGCGCGAGATCGCCGATGAGTCAGAGACGCCGCACTACCTGGGGGCCGTGGCGGCCACGCCGATCAACCCGACCGCGCGGGTCGAGTATGCGCTGCGGTCCGACGAGCTGCTCAGCGAGCCGCTGGTGCGCCAGATCATGGAGTATTACCTCGCGGTCCGGATGCGTCGCCACGGCCGAACCTTCCAGCTCTCCGACGGCCAGGACCAGGCCGGCGACGCGGAGCGCGAACCGAACGAGCGCTCGGCGCTGCCAGAGCACGCGGCACTGCGGCCGATGCCCGGCCGGCTGACGTCGGCTCCGGTGAGAGTCGGCTCGGTGTCCGGCCCGGCATCCGGCGGGCGGATCAGCGGGTTCGACCGCATCGGTCGGCCAGGAGCGCGGCCAGCGGGCCGCTAACGAAACCTCTTCCAGGGTGCGATCCGGACCGCCTGCTGCGTCCGGGTCTCGGGGACAGCGAACGCCGGCCTGAACAGGGCCGGCGTTCGCATTGCCAGGCTCGCTGATCGCCGACGCTATCCCCGCCGGTAGATCGAGATCGTTCGACCCGGGGCGGCGACGAAGCGGTCCACCAGGCGCCCCAGGCCGGCTGCCGCGGCGACCGGGTCCTCGGCCGGGCCACCGCAGTCGGTGATGAAGAGCGCATCGCAGACGACGACGAGCGTGGTCGCGGTCGCTGGTTCGCCGATCGCGTGCCCGTCGCGCACGAGCGGGAAGAGGTACGCCTCGGCGGTCTTGAACTCCGGCAGGCTGACGAACGCGACCGGGTCCGGGCCGGCCGAGGCTTCGATCCGGGCGCCGGCACGCGCCGCCGCCGGGTAGCCTCCGTCGGGCGCGACCGCCGGTGGCCAGTGTCCGACGTTCCAGGCCAGGAGCCCGCCCAGTGCGACGAGGACGAGCATCCGGGCGGGGGTGAGCGTCCGGGCGAGCGCCGCCGTGGGGGCGACCGCCGCAGCGGCCGGTCCCGCCGTCCGGCCCGGGGGCACGTCCGGCCGTGGCCGGATCTCCCACGCGGCCGCTGTGCCGAGGCCGACCAGGAGGAACACGAGCGGGTCGAGGAAGGCGTGGTAGTGGTCGACCGGCAGCGGGGTGACGGTCGCCAGCCCCGCGACGCCAAGGCCCAGGGCAAGCCAGCTCCAGAGGAGCGCGAACGCCAGCCAGCGGACGAAGTCGCGCTCCGGACCGGCGGCCGCGCGCAGGCGCCAACCGAGGGCGACGAGCACGCCCAGAGAGGCCACCGTGCCGGGCCCGAGCGCATCGGTCAAGAGCCCGGTCAGCGGCCAGGCGACGATCCGCAGGCCGACAAACAGGAGTCGCGAGATCGGATCGAGGGCGACCGGAGCCCCGGGGCCGCTGAGCCAGGC
>JAKAHU010000338.1 GCA_021825385.1 Chloroflexota bacterium
TCCGTGGCTCGTCCGCCAGGTCGAGCGTGCCGCCGGCGCCTGCCGCGAGCGCCTGCTCGAATTCAGCCGCCGCGATTCGATTAGCGGCGAGGGCTGACCGAGCCCACCAACGGCGACCGCGCCAGCCGTCCCCGGGCTGGCAGCGCGATCCCGTGGCCGCCGGCACACCGCTCGCCCGTGGCCCGGCCGACCGTGCCGTTATCATCGGGCCCGTGGCCCCGACCCTCCTCGCCCGCGCTGCGCCCGCCCCGGTCCGGACCGGGCCCCATGTCCGGCTCGAACCGCTGCCGGAGCTGGCCGCCATCGCCCCGATCGATGCCGCCGAGGCGTTCCGCGACCTGCCCGGCCTGGCCCTGCTCGAGAGCGCCCGTCCCGGCCGCCGGGGCCGCTGGAGCTACCTCTCGGCCGACCCGGTCGCCGTTCTCGAGGAACCGGCGCCCGGCCCCGACCCGTTTGCCCACGCCCGCCGCCTGCTCGCCCGGCTCGACCGTGGCGCACCGACGATCGAGCCGAGCGCACCGCCGGTCGAGCCTGGCCAGCCGCCCGCCGAGGGCGCTGCGCCGGCCGACGGGGAGTTCGCCCGCCCACCGTTCCTGGGCGGCCTGATCGGCTTTCTGGCCTACGATTTCGGCCGAACGCTCGAGCGGCTGCCGTCGATCGCGCGCGACGACCAGGGCCTGCCGGCGCTGCGGCTCGCGCTCCACGACTGGGTGATCGCCTGGGACCGCCGGACCGGCCGGGCCTGGCTGGCCGGGCGTGCGGCCGACGGCGATCCGGACCGGCTGGCCCGACGGCTGCGGGATGTCCGGGTTCGGCTGGCGGACTGGCTGGCCATGGGCGGGCCGTCGACCGTGGGCGAGCGGACCGCGGCCGGCGAGCTGCGGTTCGTCTCCGGCCTCGACCGCCGGGAATTCGAGGCCGGCGTGGGGGCGGTTCGGGCCGCGATCGCCGCGGGCGCGATCTACCAGGCGAACCTGGCCCGGCGTCTGGCGGCCCCGTTCTCCGGCGATCCGTGGCCGCTCTACCGGCGGCTCCGGACCGGGGACCCGGCGCTCTTCGCGGCGTACCTCGACCTGGGCCCGGGGCGCGGCCCCGACGATGACGCTGCCGCGGCCGATCCGCGGCGGGCGATCCTGTCGGCCTCCCCCGAACCATTTCTGGCCGTCGATCCGACCGGGCTCGTGACGACCGACCCGATCAAGGGGACGCGCCCCCGCGGCCGGACGCCCGACGAGGACCGCGCCCTGGCGCAGGAGCTGCTCAGCAGTGCCAAGGACCGGGCCGAGAACGTGATGATCGTCGACGTCCTGCGCAACGACCTCGGCCGGGTCTGCCGGCCGGGCAGCGTCCGCGTCCCGCGCCTGTGCCGGCTCGAGCGGACCGCCGCCGTCCAGCACCTCGTCTCGACCGTCACCGGTCGGCTCGATCCTGGCCGCGATCCGTTCCACCTCCTCGCCGCGGCGTTCCCCGGCGGCTCGATCACGGGCGCGCCGAAGATCCGGGCGATGGAGCTCCTCGAGACGTTCGAGCCGGTCCGCCGGGGCCCGTACACGGGGGCGCTGGGCTGGATCGGGCCGGATGGGACGATGGCCACGAGCATCCTGATCCGAACGTTCGTCGCCGATGGTGCCCGGCTGACCCTCCATGTCGGGGGCGGGATCACCTGGCGCAGCGACCCGGCCGCCGAGTGGCAGGAGACGGTGGCCAAGGCCGCCGGACCGCTCGGCGCGATCGGCGGCCGGGAGATCGCGTCGGGCGACCGGGCGTGACGATGGCCCACTGGATCTGGCTCGACGGCCGGCTCGTTTCGGCCGAGGGACCGCACCTGCCGGTCACGGACCGCGGCTTCCAGCTCGGCGACGGCGTCTTCGAGACCGCCCGCGCCCGGCGGGGGGTCGTGATCGAGCTCGACGAGCACCTCCACCGGCTCCACGAGAGCGCCTGGGCGACGGCGCTTCATCTGCCGATCGACGACCGGCAGCTTGTCGGCGGGATCGCTGAGCTGCTCGCGGCCGAGGGCCTGGCCGGTGACGACGGCGACGCGGCGATCCGGATCACCGTCAGCCGCGGCTCGCTCGAACGACGGGGGCTGCTGCCCGTGGGTTGGGAGGTGGCGAGGGCGACGGTCGTCATCCAGGCCTGGCCGTACGCGCCGCCACCGATCCACCGGCTCGAGCGCGGCGTCCGGGCGGTGACGAGCTCCGTCCGTCGCGACCCCACCTCCCCGCTGGCCGGGATCAAGTCGACCTCGCGCGCCGACTACGTCTTCGCCGCTCTCGAGGCGCACCGAGCGGGGGCCGACGACGCGCTCTTCCTGACCCTCGACGGCGCGGTCAGCGAGGGGACGACGGCGAACGTGTGGGCCCTCGCCGGCGACCGTCTCCGCACGCCGCCTCCCGGCGCGGCGATTCTGGCCGGGACGACCCGGACCTGGCTCCTGGCCCACGCCGCGGAGCTCGGGTTGCGGGCCGAGGAGGCGATGTTCCGACCGGACGACCTCCTCGCGGCCGACGAGGCGTTTCTGTCGAGCAGCGTGGCCGGGATCGTGCCGCTCGTCGCGCTCGACGGCCGGCCGGTCGGCGGTGGCCGTCCCGGGCCGTGGACCCGCGGCCTGCGCGAGGCACGCGAGCGCTGGATCGAGGCCGCCGCCCGCGCCGGCGCCGCCCTCGTCCCGGGCGAGCTGATCGCGCCGGTGCCGGGCAGGGATCGTCCCGCGCCGGTACCTGGCCACGAGGGCCCGGCGCGGGTGCCCGGCCACGAGGGTCCGGCCCGATGACCCGGGACGAGCTGATCGCGCGAACCCGCGCCCTGATCGAGGAGGGCGAACGGATCACCCGCCAGCCCTCGCTTGCTGCCCTCCAGGGCTGGCTGAAGCGTTCCGACGAGCTCCTGGCGGCCGCCTGGGGGACGATGGACCGCTACCACCTGGCCTGGCTGATGGTCGGCAAGCCGAAGGGGATCGTGCGAGGTCGGCCGATGACCGCCGACGAGGAGGTCGCCTACGTCCACGACGTCGCCGTCCAGAAGAC
>JAKAHU010000081.1 GCA_021825385.1 Chloroflexota bacterium
GCCGCTGGCCCCGGCCGGGCGGCGCTTGGCGGCCGACCCGCGGATCACCGCCGACTGGAGCCGTCGCCAGGTCGCCGAGACCAACCTGCGCGCCCTCGCGGGACGGGCATACCCGCGCGTCCGGGGCATGTTCCGCGAGCGCTCGTGGCTGTTCTTCGAGATCCTGCTGCCGTTCCTCGGGACGTCGGCCTACGTGCTCGTCTACCGTGCGCTCAACGCGCCCGAGCAGTACGTGGGTTTCGTCGTGCTGGGCGGGGCGCTGTCGGCGTTCTGGCTCAACGTCGTGTGGTCCATGGCGGGCCAGCTCTACTGGGAGAAGAGCCAGGGCAATCTGGAGCTGTACTTCGCCGCGCCGATGAGCCTGATGTCGGTCCTGTTGGGGATGGCCGCCGGCGGCCTCGTGATGAGCTCCACGCGCGCGGTCGCAGTCCTGGTCATCTCGGCGGTCGTCTACGGCGTGCAGTTCGGGGTCCAGCAGTGGTGGCTCGTGGCAGTGGTCTTCGCGCTGACGCTCGCGGCGCTCTACGGCCTGGGCATGGTGCTGGCCAGCCTGTTCCTGCTGTGGGGCCGCGAGGCCTGGCACCTGACCAACGTGATGGTCGAGCCCGTCTACTTCGTGTCGGGGCTCAACTTCCCGGTCGGACGGCTGGGCGCCCTCGGGACGGCGGCGATCGCGACCCTGCCGTTCGCGGTCGGCCTCGACGCCATGCGCCAGCTGGCGTTCCCCGGCTCCAGCCTGCTGGCCGGCACGCCGCCGCCCGGAGTGGAGGCCCTGATCCTGGTGGCGATGACGGCGGTCTTCACCGCAGCGGCGCGCTGGTGCATGGCCGCCATCGAGCGCATGGCCCGCTCGCGCGGCAGCCTCTCGATCCGATGGCAGTGAACGCGGCCGCCGTCGGCGACGCGGGCCGTGCCGAGGGCCGCGGGCGCGTGGACACCGCGCGCCACTTCTGGGCGGCGCTGGTCCTGGGCTGGCGGGTGGAGTCGAACTGGGCGGATCCGGTGCTGTTCGCGATCTACTCGGTGATCCGGCCCATCAGCTCGATGCTCCTGCTCACGATGATGGTGGCGATCGTCGGCGGATCGGCAGACGCCTCCGCCCGCACGTTCGTGATCCTCGGCTCGGCGGTCTGGGCGCTCCTGGTCGCGGGCATCTCCGGCCCGGCGTGGTCGGTGCTCGAGGACCGCGAGCGCTACCGCACGCTCAAGTACCTCTACACCAGCCCGGCGACGTTCCTGGTGCTGCTGGCCGGCCGAGGCTCGGCGCGCCTGATCACGGGCGCGCTGGGCACGCTCGTCGCGATCCTGTTCGCGATCGCGCTGCTGGGCCTGCGCATCGACCCGGCCGTGGTGGACTGGCCGCTCCTGGCGGTGACGCTGGTGCTCGGCCTGCCGCCGGTGCTGGCGCTCGGCATCGTGCTCGCCGCGGTGTGCCTCCAGACCCGCCAGGAGTCCTGGAACTATCCCGATGCGTTCTCCGGCGCGACGTTCCTGGTGTCGGGCGTGGTGTTCCCGCTGGCCGTGCTGCCCGGTCCGCTCGAGGCGCTGGGCCTGGTCAACCCGATCACCTGGTGGGTCGCGGGCGTTCGGCTCGCCATCCTGCCTGCCGGGCCGTCATCGATCGGGGGCGCGGGCTCGCTGTGGACCGCCGTCACCGGTTCCGCCGCGCCGGACCCGCTCACGATCGTGAGCGCCTTGTTCCTGACCGGGGCGATGACTACACTCGTGGCCACCGCCATGTTCCGCGAGAGCGAGCGGCGGGCGAGGGACCGCGGCCTGCTGGACCGGACCACCGGCTCGTAGGCCGGGCTCGAACGGGGGCGGACGCTCCGCGAGGAGGCTCGATGCGGATCTACGAGGGAAGCCCGCGGCAGGACTTCGAGGAGGTCTTCCGCTCGATCGGCGCGTTTCTCGACCGCCGCGGCATGCGCGACATCCTGCTGCTCGAGGTGCCGGACGGCTATGTCGTGCAGGGTCTCGTCCTGACGCAGGGGTCCGGCAGCGCCTGGTCCGAGAAGGTGGGCGCGGTGGTGAAGGAGACGCTGACCTACCTCGACGAGGACATCGCCAAGTTCATGGAGGAGGCGGTCAAGCGGCGCGGCTCCAGCGAACCGCCGGGCAGCCCCCAGGCCGGGCCACACGAGCGCGCCCTGCGCGTCATCGGGCGGTGGATGGACGAGCAGAGGCCGCGCGACGTCTTCCTGTTCGAGCAGGAGGGCGCCTACGTCGTCCGGCTGTTCACCAGCGGCCAGTCGGGCTCGCACCACGTGCTCGCGGAGTTCACCGCCGAGGACGTGGAGGGCCTCGCCACCCAGGCGCCCAGGCTGCGGGCTCCTGCCGTGCCAAGCACCGGGGCCCGCGTGGCCGCTCCCGGCGCCACCCCGACGCCCGGCTCGTGACAGGGCGCCGGTCAGGCGGCACAATTCCGAGCATCACGTCGTAGCACAAGGAGGTCCGGCCATGAAGGCGCTGCGGACTGTTGCGGTGGCCCTGGGGATCACCCTGGGCGCGATGATCGTGATCCCCCTCATCGTGCTGGCCGGGCTGTTCGTCTGGCTCAAGCTGACCGAGGAGGACGACGAGGAGGCGCTCGAGCTCGAGCAGGAAGGCGCCTGATCGATACCGGCCCGACGGCGGCACCGCCCGCCGGAGCGACGAAGTCGCCAGTGACGCCCGCCAAGCCGGCGGGCGTCTCCGTGTCTGCGCGCGAGCGGCGCGTGGCCGAGGCCGGGGTCCTCCTGACGGTGCTGATGTGGTCGGCCAACTTCGTCGTCGTCAAGGCGGCGATCGGCGTGCTCGGGCCGCTGACGTTCACCACCTCGCGGTATGCCGTCGCCGTGGCCACGCTGTTCGCCCTGGTTCGCTGGCGGTTCGGCGCGGTCCGTCGGCCGGGGCGCTTCACCCTCCCGCTCATCGCCCTCGGGATGCTGGGCTTCGGCGCCTATCAGGTGCTCTGGACGCTCGGCCTCACGCAGATCACCGCAGGCGATTCGGCCCTGATCATCGCGGCCTCGCCGGTGGCCACGGCGCTGCTCGCCGGTGCCGTTGGCCTCGACCGGCTCACGGCGCCCAAGCTGGCCGGGGCCCTGACCGCCTTCGTGGGCGTCGCTGTCGTGATCGGGGGCGGCGCAGGGCTCGCCCTCGGGACATCGCTCGCGGGCGACGCCCTGACCCTCGCCGCCGCCTTGCTGTGGGCGGTCTACACCGTCGCCGGGACGCGCGTCCTGCGCCACGTGGACCCGCTCACGGCCACGGCCTGGACCGTGCTGGGCGGCCTGACGCTCCTCGTCCCGTTCGGCGTCTGGGACGCGGTCACGGCACCGCCGGCCTCCGTGCCGCCTGCAGCGCTCGCGGCGATCGTCTACTCGGGGGCCCTGGCGGCCGGCGTCGCGAACGTGCTGGTGTTCAACGCTGTCAGGCTCGTCGGGCCCACGCGGGCGTCGTCGATGCAGCTGCTGGTGCCGGCGGGCGCGGTGCTGCTGGGCGCGCTGTTCCTGGCCGAGCCCGTCAGCCTCGCCCAGATCGCGGGCGGCGTGATCATCGTGCTCGGCGTGGCCACCGCGCGGCGGCCCTCGGTGCTGCCGACGGCGCTCCGCGTCCGCGCGCGCTCGGGCGCCTGACGGCCGTGGTGCAGGCCCCCGGGCCCGTCCCGCCGTGCCGGCCCGGAGCGCCGCCGATCGCGCTGCTCGTGGACTTCGACGGCACCATCGCGCGCGGCGACGTCACGGTGGCCGTGATGCGCGCAGGACTGCCCGCGGGCCGGCGGCTGCCCTGGCAGGAGGGCAGCCTGCTGACGTGGCCGGAGATGATGCGCGAGGCGGCGGCCCGCTTCCCCCTGGACCCCGGCCCGCTGCTCGCGGAGGCCGAGGCGGTGCCGCTCGACCGGTCATTCGCAAGGCTGGCGGCCACGGCCCGCGCCGGCGGCGCCGCGATGGAGGTGGTGTCGGACGGGTTCGGGTTCTTCATCGAGCCGGCGCTCCGCAGGCTCGACGCCGCGTGGGTGCCGATCGCATCCGGCGACACGACGTTCGGGCCCGCGGGGCCGCGCGTGGCGTTCCCCCACGGCAACCCGGCCTGCAGCGTCTGCGGCACCTGCAAGCGCGGCCGGGTGCTCGCGCACCAGGCCGCGGGGCGACGCGTCGTGTTCGTCGGCGACGGCGAGTCGGACCGCTATGCCGCGAGCTATGCGGACGTGGTGTTCGCGAAGGACGGGCTGGTGGCGATCTGCCGGGAGGCTGGCGTGGCGCACCGGCCGTGGTCGACGTTCGACGACGTGCGCCGCTGGCTCGACGAGCAGCTGGCCGCCTTCGAGGCCGACCCAGCCAGCCTGCCCGGGCCGACCGTGAGGCCGCTGTCCTGCGGCCCGGAGGTGTGGGGGCCCGGCGGCTGAGGACGCTCGGCGCGCCGCGAGCCCCGACTGCTAGTCCCAGCGGTCCCAGCGCGCGAATTGCTCGAACGGGACCCAGCCCCGCTGGAGCGATGGCGAGCGGACGTCCGGGAGGGGGATCCCCACGGGCATGACGCCGATCGGCGTGAACGCCTCTGGGATGCCCAGCGCCTCGCGCAGCGGCGCCACGCCGCCGGCGGGGCCCGCGAAGCCGCAGCCCAGCCCCTCGTTGACCGCCGCCAGCATCACCGTCTGCATCGTGGCGCCCACGTCCACCCACCAGTAGGGGATCGGCCAGTCGATCTCACTGCCGTCCTCGTCGAGCTTGTCGGGCTCCTGGTAGCGCCGGTGGTAGATCCCCTCCGACACGCACGGCACGAACTGAGCGGCGCACTCGCTGATCCATCGGCCGAAGTCCGGCTCGTACTGCTGCTCGCCGCACACGACGCCCACGCGCCGCCGGAGCCCGGGATCCACGACCACCACCAGTCGCTGCCCTTGCGAGAACCCCGCCGACGGCGTGCGCTGGGCGAGGCGGGCGATGCGCTCGAGGACCTCGCGGTCCACGCCGCCGTCGACGAAACGGCGGACCGCGCGGCGCTTCATGACGACGTCGGCGAACTCCATGGGGCCTCCTGTGCTCGGACCGATGGTGGCACGAGTCGGCGCAGCCCGGCCGCCGGGCGCACCCCAATCGCAACCCCCGGCGGCTTGTCCCGGGGCGCCCGAATCGGTAGCATGAGAAAAACCCCGGAGGACCTGTGCCCATGGCGAAGTATGTCTTTGTGACCGGAGGAGTCACCTCCTCGCTCGGCAAGGGCATCACCGCCGCCTCGGTCGGGCGCCTGCTCAAGGCGCGAGGGCTCAAGGTCTCGATCCTCAAGCTGGACCCCTACATCAACGTCGACCCGGGGACCATGTCGCCGTACCAGCACGGCGAGGTGTTCGTCACCGACGACGGCGCCGAGACGGCCCTCGACCTCGGCCACTACGAGCGGTTCATCGACGAGAACCTCTCGCAGGCCTCGAACGTCACCACCGGCCGCATCTACTCCGCGGTCATCGCCAAGGAGCGGCGCGGGGACTACCTCGGCGGCACCGTCCAGGTCATCCCGCACATCACCAACGAGATCAAGGAGCGCATCACGCGCGTCGCGCGCGACGGCGATCCCGATGTGGTGATCGTCGAGGTGGGCGGCACGGTCGGCGACATCGAAAGCCTGCCGTTCCTCGAGGCCATCCGCCAGATGCGCAAGGACGTCGGCCGCCACAACGTGCTGTACGTCCACGTGACGCTGCTGCCGGCGCTGGCCGCCACGGGCGAGCTCAAGACCAAGCCCACCCAGCACAGCGTCAAGGAGCTCCGCGGCATCGGCATCCAGCCGGACGTGATCGTCCTGCGCTCGGACTCCGAGGTGCCCGACGAGATCCGCGAGAAGATCGCCCTGTTCACCGACGTCGATGTCGACGCGGTCATCCCGGCGCCGACCGCCGCCACGATCTACGAGGTGCCGCTCCAGTTCGAATCGTTCGGCTTCGGACGGCTGGTCGTGCGCGAGCTGGGCCTCGGCGATCCCGACGCCACGCCGGACCTGTCGTCGTGGCGGGCCCTGGTCGCGCGCATCAAGGCGCCCAAGCCCAGCCTCGAGGTGGCGCTCGTCGGCAAGTACATCGAGCTGCCGGACGCGTACCTCTCGGTCACCGAGGCCCTCCGCCACGCGGCGTGGGCGAACGGCGTGGACGCGCGGGTCCGTTGGGTGGACAGCGAGGCGCTCGACGCCGGCAATGTCGATGACCGCCTCGCGGGCTCGGCCGCCGTCCTCGTCCCCGGCGGCTTCGGCCATCGCGGGATCGAGGGCAAGGTGCTCGCCGCCCGCTGGGCCCGGACGCGCGGCAAGCCGTACCTGGGTCTGTGCCTTGGCCTGCAGTGCGCCGTGATCGAGTTCGCCCGGGAGACCCTCGGCAGCCAGGACGTCAACTCCACCGAGTTCGACATGTTCACCGCGAATCCGGTGATCGACTTCATGCCCGACCAGCGCGACCTCGAGGACAAGGGCGGCACGATGCGCCTGGGCCTCTACCCGGCCCGGCTGCTCGAGGGGTCCAGGGCCCGGGCGGTCTACGGCACCGAGGTGATCTACGAGCGCCACCGCCACCGCTTCGAGGTGAACAACCGCTACCGGGCGGCCCTCGAGGGGGCCGGCATGGTGCTGTCGGGCACCTCGCCGGACGGCCGGCTCGTCGAGATCGTCGAGCTGCGCGAGCACCCCTGGTTCGTCGCGAGCCAGTTCCACCCGGAGTTCAAGTCCCGCCCGGAGCGGCCGCACCCCCTGTTCCACGGCTTCGTGGCCACCGCTCTCGCCCTGCGCAACGGGACGGAGCCGACCCTCACCGCAGTTGGCCCCGGGTTCGAGGACGACCGCGAGACCGAGGCGGAGGCGGCACCCGCGACCTGACCGCCGTTGCGTCGTCAACTGCGAGAGGCGTGGCGCGACCGAGGCGCCTCGTTCCGGCGGTGTCGGTCATGGGCGTGCTCTTGGGCTGCTCCCGTGCTCCACGTGGCGAGGCGAACGCGACGACCCCGAGGATGAGCGCGACGTTGACGCGGCGGCTCTGCGTCCAATATGATTCGGGCACCCCCACCGGCCGCGCGCGACGCTCCCGCGATTCCGCGCGAAGCACGGCCCGTGGCGCGCTCCATCCCGACCGGTTCGCAACCGCGTCGCACCGCACCCCGAGGGAATTCCCGTCCAATGCCGAACGGTCCCGACCAGCGCCCGAGCCGCAACCGCCGCACCCGCCGGCGATCCCAGACCAGCCGCCTGCCCGTGACCGAGCAGGACGAGGTCGCTGAACTCGAGGCAGCGCGCGAGCGCAACGACCTGGACTTCCGCGACCTGAGCGAGATGTCCGTCAAGGAGCTGCGCGAGGTCGGCAAAGGCCTCGAGATCAGCGTCGGCGCCGACCGCCGCGAAGAGCTGGTGGACGCGATCCTCCAGGCGCAGACGGAGCGGGCAGGCCTCGACTACGCCATCGGCATCGTCGACATCGTCGACGAGGGGTACGGCTTCATGCGCCGCCACGGCCTGCTGCCGAGCCCGGAAGACGTCTACGTCTCCTCGAGCCAGGTCCGCCGCTTCGGCCTCCGGGTGGGCGACCGGGTGGGCGGTGCGGTGCGAGCGGCGCGCGAGGGCGAGAAGTACTGGGGCCTCATCCGCGTCGACACCGTGAACGGCGTGGACGTGGACGCCGCCCGGCGCCGGCCGTTCTTCAACGACCTCACGCCGATCCACCCGATCGAGCTGATCAACCTCGAGTCGGACGCCAAGAACCTCTCGCAGCGGCTCGTCAATCTCGTCAACCCGCTGGGCAAGGGCCAACGCGCGCTGATCGTGTCGCCGCCCAAGGCCGGCAAGACGATGCTGCTCAAGGCGATCGCGAACGGCATCACGGCCAACTACCCCGACATCCTGCTCATGGTCGCGTTGATCGGCGAGCGGCCGGAGGAGGTCACCGACATGCGCCGCAGCGTGCACGGCGAGGTCATCAGCTCCACCTTCGACGAGCCCACCGAGAACCACACCCATGTGGCGGAGATGGCGCTCGAGATCGCGAAGCGCCAGGTGGAGACCGGCCGCGACGTCGTGATCCTGCTCGACTCGATCACCCGCCTCGCGCGCGCGTACAACCTCGCCCTGCCGCCCAGCGGCAGGACGCTGTCGGGCGGCATCGACCCGATCGCGCTCTACCCGCCCAAGCGGTTCTTCGGCGCCGCCCGGAAGATCGAGGAGGGCGGCTCCCTCACGATCATCGCCACCTGCCTGGTGGACACCGGCTCGCGCATGGACGACGTCATCTACGAGGAATTCAAGGGCACCGGCAACTCGGAGCTCATCCTCGACCGCAAGCTGGCCGAGAAGCGCATCTTCCCGGCCATCGACGTCCAGCGGTCCGGCACCCGGCGCGAGGAGCTCCTGCTCGAGGAGGGGACCCTCAAGATGGTGTGGACGATGCGGCGGATGCTGTCGGCGGTCGGCACCAACGAGGGCATCGAGCTGCTGCTCAACCGGATCGCCAAGACGGAGAACAACGCCCAGTTCCTGGGCTCGCTCAACAAGCCGCTCGACTGACGCGACCGCCGCCTCGGGGACGGGCGGCTGCGACGCCCCGGCGCCTCCCCCGTGTGACGGCGATTCGGTTAGGAAACGTTCACCATCGCTGGAAGTCGTCCGATTCACCCGGATTCAGGACCTGTGGACCGGGAGAAAAGTCCTCCCGACACCCCCAGATCGGGGGTGCGTCGTTTGACCTACGCGTTGACGTTCTGTTAGGGTCCGAGGGTCGAAACGGCCGCGGGACGCACAGGCGGCTGCATCGTTTCGGCACGCGACCAGCACCCCGTGAGGATCATCTCAGGCGCCCGGGAGCGCCTGCGCGCCCGATCCTCCCCCAGGAGGCCGTATTGCAGAAACCCACCGACGGCGTCGGTCGCCGGCTCAAGCGTCTGCGCCCTGTCCGCCGCGTGTCTCCCGTCAGCCGCGCGCGCCGCCGCGCCGCCGCCTTCGTCGGGGTGCTCACGGCGCAGCTCAGTCGCGTCGCCCCCTCCGCCAGGCTCGGCCGTTCGCTCGCTGCGTCGGTCCGTCCGTTCGCCACTGCGGAGCGCGCCCTCCCGATCGCCGTTGCGGCCATCGTCGCGGTGGCCTCGATGCTCGCCTTCCTGCCCAACACCCAGGGCGGCTCGGCCGGCGCGGCGCAGGGCTCCCCGACCAGCCCTCGGCTCGCCATCAATGGCGGCATCCACTACGTCGCCGGCAGCGACAGCGCGAGGACGGCAGCCATCCTCGACGCCCAGAAGGTTGACGCCAGCTTCCAGCCCGTCACGCTTCCGGGCGACGTCACCACCCAGCCCGCGACCGAGCAGGCCAGCCAGAGCACCGGCGCCGTCACCGCCGACGGAACGCTGATCACGGGTTACGCGCCAGACTCCACCGTCGAGGACGGGTCGTCGCTGATCCAGATCTACCGAGTCAAGAAGGGCGACACGCTCTCCACGATCGCCGCGGGCTACCACGTGTCGATGATGACGCTGTGGTGGGCGAACAAGTCGGCGATGAAGTCGAAGACCGACCTCCACATCGGCCAGCTGATCAAGGTCCCGCCCGCCAACGGCCTGATCGTCACCGTCGCCGCCAACGACACGCTCGACAGCCTCGCGACGAAGTACAACGTGGATCCCCAGAGCATCATGGACATCAACCAGCTCACGGACCCCACGCTGGTCGTCGGCCAGGTGCTGATCATCCCGGGCGCCCGGGGCGCTCCGATCCCGACGCCCAAGCCCACCCCGAAGCTCGCCGCCACGACCCACTCCACGTCTTCGGGGAGCACCAGGCACAGCAGCGGCGGCTCCGCGCCGGGTATCGGCGGCCAGTACACGGGCGGCAGGATGTCGTGGCCCGTGATCGGCGGCGGCAACTACATCAGCCAGTACTACCACTACGGCCACTGGGCGATCGACATCGCCGCCCAGTACGGCAGCGAGGTGGCGGCCGCGGCGTCCGGCAGGGTGATCTTCGCGGGCTGGAAGAGCAACGGCGGCGGCTGGCAGGTGTGGATCAGCCACGGCGGCGACCTGTACACGACCTACAACCACATGTCCGCGATCACCGTGGCCGTCGGCGAGAGCGTGAGCCGTGGCGAGCAGGTGGGCCGGATCGGCCAGAGTGGTGACGCCACCGGGCCGCACCTCCACTTCGAGGTGTGGGTCGGGCCGATCTGGAACGGCGGGCAGCGGATGAACCCGCTCGACTACCTCTAGGACCGGCTGCGCCGGACGCCGGACGCCAGACGCCCCCGGGACCCCGGGGGCGTTGTCGTTTGGGCGTCGGTCCCATGCGAGAATGCCTGCGATGTTCCTTGACGAGGTCCGGATCACCGTGCACGCCGGTGCCGGCGGCGACGGGGCGGCGACCATGCGCCGCGAGGCCCACGTGCCGCGCGGAGGGCCCGATGGCGGCGACGGCGGTCGCGGCGGCTCGGTCTACCTGCGCGTCGACGCGGGCCAGACGACGCTGCGCGACTTCCGGTACAAGCACCGCTTCGCTGCCACCCCGGGGGGTGCCGGCGAGCGCCAGAAGCGGCATGGGAGGGCTGGCGACGACCTGTTCCTCGCGGTCCCCCCTGGAACGGCCGTCATCGACGAGGCCACGGATGGGCTGATCGCCGACCTGGTGGCCGTGGGCCAGGAGGCGATGGTCGCACGCGGGGGGCGCGGCGGGCTCGGCAACGTGCACTTCGCCACGGCCACGCACCAGGCGCCCCGCCACGCCCAGCGGGGCGAGCCCGGCGAGGAGAGGACGCTGCGCCTCGAGCTTCGGCTGATCGCCGATGTCGGCCTCGTTGGGCTGCCCAACGCGGGCAAGTCCACGCTGTTGGCGGCACTGACGGCGGCGCGGCCCAAGATCGCGCCGTACCCGTTTACCACCCTCGAGCCCAACCTCGGCGTGCTCGACCTGGGGGTGGAGGACGGGCGCCGCCCGACGATCGCCGACGTGCCGGGCCTGATCGAGGGGGCGTCCGACGGCGCCGGCCTGGGACACGCCTTCCTGCGCCACGTCGAGCGCACGCGCGTGCTCCTGCACGTCGTGGACGGCGCGTCGCGCGATCCCCGGTGGGACTACGACGTGATCCGCGACGAGCTCGAGGCGCACGACCCGGCGCTGCTCGCGAAGCCGATGCTCGTGGTCTTCAACAAAATCGACCTGCCCGCCGCCCGGGCGGCCTGGCCCGCCTTCGAGTCCGAGGTGCTCCGGGCGGGCCGCGACGTGGCGGCCATCTCCGCCGACACCGGCGAGGGGCTGGAGGCGCTGCGCGCAGCGGTGGGCGCGATGCTCCCCGACGCCGAGGCGCTGGCCGAGCCGCCCGCCCCCGCGGGCGTGGTGGTGCACCGGCTGGAGGCTGCCGGCGACGGCTTCACGATCGAGCGTGACGCGGAGGGCTTCGCCGTCCACGGCAAGCGGATCGAGCGGCTGGCCGTGCAGACCAACTTCGACAACGAGGAGTCGGCCGAGCGCTTCCAGCGCGAGCTGCTGCGCCTCGGCATCGACGCCGCGCTCCGCAGGGCGGGCGTGCGTCCCGGCGACAGCGTCCGGGTTGGCGGCGTGGAGCTGGCGTGGGAGCCGTCCGAGGAGGGCGCGTGACGGACGTGCCCGACAGGCCCGCGGTCCTGCCGCCGGCGCCGGTGGTGCCGGGATCGGTGGGGATCCTCGGCGGCACGTTCGACCCAGTCCACCACGGGCACCTCGCGATCGCAGAGGAGGCGCGCGAGGCGCTGGGGCTCGAGCGGGTGCTGTTCGTGCCCGCCGCATCGCCGCCCCACAAGCCGGGCCAGCCGGTCTCCGCGCCCGAGGACCGGCTGGCGATGGTGCGCCTCGCGGTCGCCGGCAACCCGGCCTTCGATGCCTCGGACATCGAAATCAGCCGCGGAGGGGCCTCGTACACGGTGGACACGCTCAGTGCGCTCCGCAGCGGCGGTCTCGAGGAGCCGTGGCTCGTGCTCTCGTCGGAGGCTCTCGTCCTGCTTCCATCCTGGCGCGAGCCGCAGCGGATCCTCGAGCTGGCCCGCCTCGCCGTGGTGCCGCGGGACGGCTTCGACCCACTGGGCCCTGACTGGGTCCGGGCGCACTTCCCGGGTGCCGCTGACCGCGTCCGCTTCCTGCCGGGACCCCTCTTGCCCATCTCCGGTAGCGTGGTGCGGCGCAGGGCGCACGTCGGCCGATCGGTTCGGTACCTCGTCCCGGACGCCGTCGCCGCCTACATCGCCGACCACCGCCTGTACCGCTGAGCACCCGCGCTGCCGACGCACCGCCCTGGAGGACGCCAACCGACGTGACCGAGCCCACCTCGACCGCACCCCGCCCGGACGGGCTGCCGAACCGCGCCGCCGCTGCCCCCACCTCCGATCGCGACCCGCTCGACCTCGCCCGCCGGGTCGTCGAGCTGGCGGAGGACAAGAAGGCCGCCGACATCGTGCTGCTCGACCTCGCCGAGCTGACCACGCTCGCTGACGCGTTCGTCATCTGCTCGGGCGGCTCGGAGCGGCAGATCGACGCCATCGCCGACGGCATCGTGGAGGGTCTGCGGGCCGAGGGCGTCCGGCCCATCGGGCGGGAGGGCACCCCGGCGTCGCACTGGGTGCTGGTGGACTTCGGGTCGGTGATCGTGCACGTCTTCACGCCCCCGGAGCGCGACTACTACGGCCTCGAGCGGCACTGGTCCCCGGCCCGCGTGGTCCTTCGGGTCCAGTAGGGCAGGGGTCGGCCCCGCCCGCTTCGCGGGGGTACCGCTCCGGCCGGTACCGCTGGGCCATGTGCAGTCGGGCCCGGGCTGCCTAGCATCGCGTGCAGGCCGTCAGCCATCGGGGCTGGCGCCACCGGAGAAGCCCCGATGTCGGGCCTGCGAGATCGCTGCCCCAGCTGCAGCCGGCGCCTCATCGTCACGCGTTTCGACACGACGTTCCGGCTGCCCGACCGGACCGAGCGGCTCTGCTTCGGCATCCCGGGCGGCCTGTGCGAGGACTGCCACCAGCTGTACATCGATCCCGAGCTGATCGAGCTGCTCAACCTCGGGGAGGCCCGCTGCGTCTTCGCCATCGAGAGCGACGTGGTGCTCCAGGAGCAGGCCTGGTCGTCGGCCGACTGACGGGCCGCGACAGCGCCGGGTGGCGCATCCGGCGCTGTGACCCGAAGCCCGACCCTGCGGGAATGACCGCGCCGTGGCGCGCGGTCATTCGATTCCCGGGGCGGTCAGGGACGGGCTGCGGAGCCGGCCGCACGCGGGCCGCCCGGGGCGACGCGCTCCGCGACCCAGGCCACCCACGCCATGCGCCGCTGGCCGTCGGTGCGTCCGGGTGCGTCGGCGTGCTTGGCCATGCGGTCGAGCTCGAGCAGGCCGTCGAGCGCCGCCTCGAGCTCGGGGACCGTCCAGGCGGCTGCCTGCTCCGCCCGTCGCTGGACGAGGTACGGGTTGCCGCCGATCAGCTTCACGAGGTCGGCGGGCTTGGCGCCCCTCGCCCGAGCGTCCAGCGCCACCAGCAGCTCGCGCAGCCGCCGATGGAGCAGCACCAGCACGACCTGCTCGGGCTGGGTGTCCAGGGCGCGGTCGAGCGCCGGGCCGGCAGCGTCGGCGCGCCGGAGCGCGACCGCGTCCGACAGAGCCCAAAGGCTGTCGGGAACCACCTCGGCGACGAGCGCCCGGACATCGTCCACGGTGACCGGCGCAGCGCCACGGTACAGCGCCAGCTTCTGCAGCTCGCCGACGGCGATCGCGCTCATCTGGCGCCGGTCCACGTCACCCTCACCGACGTGCGACCCGATGCGCCGGGCGAGTTCGCGGGCGGCGTCGGGCCCGAGGTTCAGCCGCATCTCCGCCGCCCGCCCGCCGATCCATGCCGGCATCTCCCCCGGCCCCGGGGCGCGGCACGCCCGAGCGGTGCCGCCCGCCTTCTGGACGCCGGCCTCGAGATCGGCC
>JAKAHU010000082.1 GCA_021825385.1 Chloroflexota bacterium
CGAGCGCCACGGCGCCGAGCACGTCCTCGCCGACCGCGACCCTCGTGCCCACGCGGTACGCCGCGCCGACGCGGGCGAGGTCGGCCCACAGCGCCGCGAGCTGGCCCGGGTCGAGCGGCCGTGCCCCGGTCCCCTGCTCCTCCGCCATCCGCCCGACCACGCCCGCCACGCGCTCGAGCTCCGGCGCCGACGGCGCGTCGAGCAGCAGGTACGCCCGGCGGAGCGGCCGCCGCGGCGCCGCGGCGAGCTCGCGGTACAGGGCGGCGTACGGACGGTACCAGTCGTGCGCCCGCCGTGACGCCAGGCGCTCCTCGACCGCGCCCAGGTGCTCGTGCGGCGGCCGGTCGGCCGGCACCGAGAGCAGCGTGAACGGGCGGGGCACCGCGTCATACAGGGCCGCCAGCGACTCGAGCGCCGCCTCCCGCTCGCCCTCGGCCATGAGCTCGAGGCTCACCGGCGCGAGCTCGAACCCGCCGACTTCGCGGCCGGCGACGCTAAACGCGCCCACGCCGAGCGTCGCAGCGGGCCAGCGCGCCATCGACACTGGGTGACTCCGCCGGAGCAGCCTATTGGGCCTCACCGAATCCCCCCCGCGGCTCGCTCAGGATCGAGGGTCGTGCCAGGCGTTGATGACTGATCGCTACCGAACGCTGTCACAACGGCTGTTGTCCATTGAGGCGACGCCATGAGCTCAGACTGCATCCATAGCGTACCCATGTCAATTGGTAGTGTGTACGTTCCATGTACGGACTCGTGTCTGTAAACCTCGGGATGCCTGGAAAAACGGCGGAGGCCGCCCGGCTGACGTGCCAGCTGGCGGATCGTGGGCGAGAAAGCGCTGCGCACTTGGACCGATGATGGTGTATCAGTCTGATCGGGCCACGCGTGGACAGGGGAGGCACTGCATCAAGAAGCGACCGCGACCTCGAAGTTCCGCCCTGATCGGGATGCAATTGCGTTCGAGAGCCGCGGGGCCCGCGCTGTTGTCATCGAGGCATCGCGACCTGAGGGCGTCGCAAGGAAGCCAGTCGGGTTCGATCTCGGAGAAGCACTCCTGTCATACGAAGGCGTCTCCCAGAGCTGGTCGCCAGACTACCGAGACGCCCTCACGAAGGGCCGCGTCCGCCTGCGGTCGCGGACTCAGCGCGCGTGGTGTCACACCTCGTGCCTGATCAACTCGCCACGAGCAGTGGCTGGCTTGCCTCCTCGATCGTGGTGACGGCGTCGATCGCCGCCATGGTCTCGGGCCGGAAGTAGCGCCTGCCGTCCTGCCACTCGTCGTCCTGCTCGGCGAGGATCATCCCGACGAGGCCGATGACCGATGCACGGTTGGGGCGCAGGAAGATCCCGACGACGACGCTGCGACGCTTGGATCTCCTTGTTGAGCCGCTCGAGCGGATTGGTGCTGCGGATCTTCGCGCGGTGGGTCTCGGGGAACGCGAAGTGGGCGAGCAGGTCGGGGGCGTCCGCGAGCAGCTTGGCGACCGCGGCGAAGCGCGGCCACAGGCCCTCGAGCACGATCGCCGACGCGATCATGCTCCGGGCGCTGCGCGGCACGAGGTCCTGGGCGTTGCGGGTGAAGTGCACCCTGCACCGCTGCCAGGACGAACCGAGGAGCTGCTCGCGGACGGCCTTGACGAGCCCGCAGGCTCCTAGCATTGCCGCCGGGCCACGCTCCGCGTCCGGAGGCCCGATCCCGCACGCGCCATGGAGGACCGGGCGGCGTCGCGGCCCGGTCTATGCTGACGAGCGACCGTGGTCAGATTGGCTGCGGCCACCTCATACACGGACAAGGGGGGCGCGGTGGCCAGTAGATTCACGGTCCTGACGCTGTGGCACAACGACGACCGGGGCTGGCACTTCCAACTCCGCGACGAAGCGGACTTGCGCGGGTACGGTCCGGACGTTCGCGAAGACCTGAAGCGCAAGGGCTTCCATACGAACGTTGGTCCGATATCCACGACCATCATCCTGCCTGGAGCACTCGAGCCAGGCTGGATCGACCATCCGGGCAAGCGGTAAGGTCGGCGAACAAATCGGAACTGCGAGCGACGCCTGCCCGGACGCGCCCCGGGGCCCGCGGGCTTGCCCGACCAGCCCGCTCCGGGGCGTCACGGCCCCACACTCATGTTGGGATGAGGATCGGACTAGAGTCGATGACCGAGGACTCCGATGTTCGCGTCGGCGATATTCCGGACTATCCGAGTGATGCCGCGGCTATGAGAGCCGAGAAGTATGAGTACGACGCCGAGCTTGACCTTGCGTACGACTACGAGCTCGAGGTCATCGACAAAGGGATCCGCGAGCAGGCAGAAACGCGTGCACGGACGTACCTGTCGCAGAATGGGGATGCTGTTTGGGCGAGAGTCAAAGGCGCCACGGATGACGCCGAGGCATTACTCCAGGTTCACCCCGGTGCATCACTCGTACTGTTCGTATCAGCGGCAGAGCTTGTAGTCCGCTTCCTGCTGCTTAGGCCACTCCTCGCAGGCCTGATCTTCGATGACTCCCTCGCCGAGCGCCTGTCCGTGGAGGCATCCACCGGGCAGGCCGGGCGAGACAGGAAGCTACTGCCGCATGTACTTCGGGCGTGGGAGATCGAAACAACCGAACTGTCGGTGCCGGACGCTGGGCCACTCTGGTCTACCTACGAGGATTGCTGCGAGAAGCGGAACAGTCTTGTGCACAAGGGCAGCCCAGTGTCCGATGGCGCCGCCCTTGTCGCGATCGCATGCCTAGAAGTACTCATCAGGGATGTGCTGGGCTCCGTGGTGATCCGGCTGGGCATGAAGTGGCCCGAAACGGACTGGCTGATGCCGCCCGACGAGCCGAAGGATCCCTTCGCGCCTCGAAGCTAGAGAACGTTCCCCGGACCTGGCAACGCCTACACTCTGGCAGCAGGTCACTCCCTAGGCCCGGGCGCCTCTCCTCGATAGCGCCCGACAGTGGTGACGCGGCCAGTTATGGGGGTCCAGATGGGCTGGAGGCGCGGCTGTGTTCGTCGTCCTCGACACCAACATCTTCTACAGGGACTTTCTGCTGCGCAGCAATGCGTTTCGGATCCTGCTGGAGTCTCTCAAGTACGTGCCCGCGCGGCTCTGTGTCCCCGAGATCGTCCTCGACGAGACTGTCGCGAAGTATCGGGAGGCGCTCGGGGAGCGCCTCGTGGCCGACACTAGGGCACGGCGCAGGGTTGGTGAGATCCTGTTGCAGCCGCCGCTTGCGGAGCGCCCTGTGTCGGATGAGCACGCCGCGGTCCAAGCATACGAGGCGCACCTCAAGGCCCGTCTGGCTGAGGCAGGGACGAAGTTCTTGCCGTACCCCGAGGAGTCGCACAAAAAGGTTGTTGAGCGCGCTCTGCGCAGGGAGAAGCCGTTCGACACTCAGGGTCGCGGATACCGTGACTACTTGATCTGGGCGAGCCTGAGGGCGGAAATGTCCCACGCAGCTGAGGAGTCAGTTGTTCTAGTCACCGCCAACACGGGTGACTTCTGTGACGGCGACGCCCTCGCCGAGAGCCTCCGACACGACCTCGCTCGCAACAGTCTCCCCGAAGCGAATGTCTCAGTCATGGCATCGCTGGAGGCGTTCAATGCCGAGCACGTGCTGCCCACGCTCAAGAAACAGGAGGAGTTGAGGGCAGCGCTCCTGGTTGGAGGCGGAAGCACGGTTGACCTGCCTGCGTGGGCCGCTGCGCACCTACTCGGCCTTTTGCGCGACGAGGACTATCTCGGTGTGGTCACCCACGGGGTCGAGCCAGAGCACGCGAGCGTCTACGTCAGTACGATTGGCAGCCTTGACGATGTCACCGTTCTCGACGTGAGAGCGATGTCGCCGACACGCCACCTCGTCATCGCTCGCGCGCGCGTGAAGGCCGTCCTCTCGGTCGACGTCGACGGAGGCCAATACTCCCGGTATCCGGAGACCCGTGAGCTCGTCGGTGACTACCTCGAACCCTCCGCCTCCGCCTCCTGGTACGAGACGGTAGAGCTGGCCGTCCGGTTCAGCCTGGTCCTCAACGAAGACGGATCGAATGTCATTGCCGCTGAGATTGACGCTATCGATGGTCCCGCAGGGAAGATAGAGACCAAGGAGTCAGTCGAACTGAAGGCGCACATGTTGCGTGGTATCTGAAGCCCGGACACCACCCGCAAGTTGGATCATGTGGTCGCCATCCCAGCCCAACCGCCCTCGAACTAAGTGCGTCAGTCACGTCCCGTCGCCCCTTGATCTCAGTTCAGTGCCTCGATCGAGAAATCCGGCATCACCCTGAACCTTGCCCTGAAGGCGGCTCCTACCGCAGCACGCGGATGCGAACCGACCCGCCAAACAGGCTGGCGAAAGCCTCGTCGTCGGCGATGAAGTCCCCGGCGTCGTAGACGAGGAACAGGGCGCTGCGCCTACGCTGCGTGTACTTCGGGATGTCTGCCAGGATCTCGTCGGTGCACTTGCGTACGTCGGCGCGGGACCGCACGAGCTTCACCTCGACGAAGAGCGCGGGCTCGCCCGCCTCGTCCGCCGAGCTCGCGTTCGAGAAGTCGGGACGAGTCCCAACCGGCCCATAACTGACGGTGGGGAACTCGCGCTCGAGGTTGGCGCAGGCGCCGGTGAGCGCGGTGTCGATCGCCCGCTGGACGTCGTCCTCGATGCGCGGCGGCTTGTTCACGAAGGCCTTGCGTGCTGCGGGCCCCACGATGTCGGCGATGCGGTCAGCGAGGCGCTGCCAGGGCTCCCGCAGATGCTCGAGCGCGCCGATGCGGCTGAAGAGCCCGGTGGGTGGCAGCCGACCGCCGAGCCAGTCGCCGAGGTTCGTGCCCAATGCCTTCTGGTAGGCGCCCAGCGCTTGCCTCCCGTGTCGATTCACGAGGACGTGAATGCGGCTGATCTCGGCCGCGGGATCGTCGGAGTCCTCCACGGCGCGCCAGACGTCCTGGAGTTGGGCGAGCTCGTCCATCGAGTACTCGACGGCGTCGACGGCGAACCGCAGGTACTGCTCCGCGTACATCGCCGGGGGTCCGGCCTCGAGCGGGTCGCGAAACAGGTCGACCAGGTGCTGCTGGCTCTCGACGGCGTCGTCCCAGCCGGCAGCCAGCCCTGCCAGCCTGCGGTCGACGCACTGCGAGCACGTACCGCAGTGCGGGAGCGCCTTGCGCTTGAACATCGCCCTGCTGCAAGACACGGCGGAATGTGCGAGGTCCTCGCCTCCGCGAGACACCGCCTCGGCGATGACGTCGGCCTTTGTCGCGTCGACGAACGGCGTCTCGATTACCACGTTGACCCCGAGGGCGGTGAGAAGGCCACGGTGCAGCAGCAAGGTCTTCGGGTGCGTCGTCCGCGAGCGCATCGCCCCGACCGACTGGCCGGACTGGGCGAGATTGAGACTTGTCATGCCGTTTTCTGGCACGACCACTCGACGGAGTCCCGCCTGGATCGCGACTGCGACGCCGAGGTTGAGGTAGAGCGCTCCTCGAGAGCGCTGGGTCATCTCCGAAGCCTCTCCCGACCCTGGTGCCCGCACTGTGCGCAGCGTCTGGTTCGGGAGTCGCCAGCCCGGGCGGGCCGTCCGAACCCGGTCCAGTACGTCGTCCTTGAAGGACCTCCCGGTCCCCGTGGTCCAATGGGATGCGAGCAGGGGCCGCTCGCCCAGGTCGATGAGCCGCAAGGCGCCTGCGAGCGAGTCGAGGCCGCCTGAGAACAGCGCAACGCAGGTCGGGTCGGTGCCCTCGACGGGATCGACGAGTCCGAGCGCGAGCTGCCTCGCGACGTCCGCCTGACGGAACTCGAAGGCCCAGGAGTCGTCAGTCGCGAACTCGAGGAGGTCGACGAGCGCCGCGGCTGCAGCGGCCCACCTCGCGGGCTCCTCCACAGGGATGAGAAGCCTTAGCTCGCGCCGCCAGCCCTTCGCCAGGGGATCGCGAGGTGTCGCGCGACGCACCGCCCCGTCGGCCAGGAAGACGTACGCGCCCACCGTGAGGAGGTCGCGTGCGACCGCGGGGAACTCACCGCCGGACCGACCCTCGACGCCCCGATGGTCGAGGATGACCGTCCGCCCGGGCGCCGCGGGGTTCAGGTCGATGTCGGCGCCAGCGGCCCTCGGTGGAGGACCGCAGTGGATCGTCGTCACGACGCTCGCGCCAGCTCGTCGGCGACCTTCCGCATGGCGAAGGCGGCGAGTCCCTCGGTCCGGTCGATGTCGCCCAGCCAGCGGCGTTTGGAGTACCAGGCACCGGCGTACTCCTCGACGATGCGGGCTGCCTCCCGGCCGTAGCGGTCGATGGCGTCGTTGAACGATCGCAGGTCCTCTTCTGAGCCGAGGCGTCCGCTGCCCAGCCGGTTCGCCGCCGCCTGGTCAGTGAAGTAGCGCAGCGACCGCGACAGCAGGCGGGCGAAGAACTTGTGCGCGAGGGTCGCAAAGCCCCGTTCCGTCGAGAACGTCCGGTATGCCGCCTGCGCGTCGTCCAGCCCGGTCAAGAACAGGCTGCCCGTCTGGCTCGAGATCGTCTCCGAGAGGGAGTCCTGGAGAGCGGACAGCGCGAGCTCGGTGAAGACCGTCCGCTGTCCTGTCGGCCCGAACCGCAGCTCGGTGTCCCGCAGGAGCACGCGGAGCAGGCGGACGGCGTCCTCGTCCCCCTGGATGGCAAAGCCCGCCGCGCGGAGCGCGCCGGCGAAGTCCTCCTGCCGAGAGGCGTCGGCCACCACGGCCATGGACCGCAGACTCTCGACGAGGCCTGGATCGACGCCGGCAGCCCGGTACGCGTCCTCGGCTGCCCTGACGATCGCGGCTGCCACGGCGGAGACCGGGGCGTCGGCGTCATCGATCAGCGCTACGACCTGCGACCAGCGGCGGGTCTTCGGCAGCTCGCCGAGCCTGATGTGCCCCACCTTCGCTCCCCCGTGACTAGCCGGACGTCAGCCTTGGCAGCACCCGGGAGGAAGCCTACATCTGGTGGACAACGCGAACCTAGTCAGGCGCGCATGCCTTCACCGGGCTCTGTCCGCGAGGCGAGACCTGACACGGCCTCGAGCACGCGAGCTTCGGAGCCACACTCCGACGGTGGGCGATCGTCCGTTCACCAGACGAACGCGAACCGCCCACCCTACGCCCCGTGGCGCCATGGCTGGGGTCACGGGCTAGTCCCGGGCTGCGAGAGGGCGAGGTAGAAGGTCGACGCGAGGGCCTGGGTCGCGAAATCGGACTCGGACGCCGCGGGGATGGCGATCACCACGCTGCCGAGCTTGGGCGCGACGAGGGCGCCCGCGCCGCTGTCGGAGCTGGAAGCTGCCGTGAGCGGCTGGCCGTCGGCGGTCCGCAGGGCGAGGATCAGGTACCCCTGCCCCATGACGATCGACGCCGGCGGGCTCGCCGCGGGGCCGGATGCGCCACCGGTCTTGAGCGCGTTGGGCACGGCGATGACGTCGACCCGGGCGCCCGGCGCGAGCGCGGCGCCGACCGCCTGCGAGGGGTCGACGGGCAGCGCGAAGGCGACCTGTCCCGCGGCGAGCGGGGCGCCGAAGCCGAGCGCGCGCTCGCCCGGCGTGCGCTCGACCGCGCGGCGGTCGACGGCCTGTCCGGCCAGGATCGGCACGGCGGCGTACGACCCCACGACCTCGTCGGATGAGCGGGCGGCGCCGGCCGGGGCGTCGGCGGGGCTGACGCGGATCGTCTCCACCATGTCGGCGGTGATCTGGGTGAGCACCGGCACGTCGACCGTGGCGCGCACGATCTCCGCCCGGGGCTGCCCGAGCAGGTACACGCCGCCCGCGACGAGCCCGGCGAGCAGGAACACGACGATGTACGGGGCGCGGCGGACGCGCATCGCTTCCCTCCCCTAGTGGCTGACCGCCGCGTAGACGACGGTGACGGCGACGTCGCCCGCCACCTCGGTGTCGCGGACGGTGCCGTCGGCGTAGGTGGTCTCGAGCGCGAGGACGAGGTGGACCGGGTAGGAGGCCCCGCCCGCGAGCGGCGTGTCCCACTGGATCGCGATGGGGCTCGCGGCGGGGTACGACCCCGTCCTGGTGGCGTCGGCGGCGTCGTTGGTCCCCCGCTCGTAGCGGTACGAGAGCAGCACGGTGGTGCCGCCCCCGATGACGACGCCGCCCGAGCTCATGTAGCCCTCGGCGACGACAATGGGCCGGACGTACAGCGAGCAGTGCAGGCCGCGCGGCCACCACAGCGCGTCGTGGCCGGCCGAGTCGGGCGGCACGGCGGTCCCGCCCGGGAGAGTCCCCGACGGGCTGGCGCCGACCGTGACCACCGGCGCGATGTAGTCGATGGGCAGCGCCGACACCCCGGTCGCGCTGTTGGTGATGTCGATCGCGAACGGGACGACCTGCTCGTACGGGTCGCCCGCGGGGGTGAAGAAGGCGCCGTACGCCTGCCCGGTCACGTGCACGGTGACGGTCACGTCGAACGTGCCCGCGTCGTAGGCGTGGGTCGCCGACAGGCTGTCGGTGCCGTTGTCGCCGAAGACGCGGCTCGACCCGTCGCCGAAGTCGACCGTCCAGCGGGCCTCGCGGACCGAGGAGGGGATGACGTAGGCGCTGATCGCCTTGCCGAGGTACGCCTGCCAGCCGGCCGTCAGCTGCGCCGTCACCGATCGGTCGGTGCGCGCGGGCGCGGTCACCGGGTCGACCGCGACGTCGAGGTACAGGCTCATGTCCGCGTACCCGGTGGCGTCGAGCCCGATCGCCGACTGCGGGCCGCAGACGACGGTCGACTCCGGGTTGTCGGAGTTGACCGGGATGCCGGTGCTGGTGCGGTGGACGATGACCCAGTAGGCGTGGCAGTACGGGCTCGGGTTGCCCTGGTTGCGCCACTCGGACCAGAACTCGGTCTGCACCGGCCGTCCGCGCTGCTCCGGCGGCGCCCAGTTCCCGTTGACCTGCACCCCGACGTAGCCGTTGCCCCGGTCCGACGACCAGGTCTGGAGCGAGACCGACACGTTGGGGTCGAAAGCCGCCACCGCGGGCGCCAGCAGCAGGAGGAGCCCGAGCGCGAGCCCTAGGCCGAGGAGGAGTCGCAACGCGCTCATTGGGTCTGCGCCTGGTAGGCGTCGACGAGCCACCGCCCGCCGATCTGGCGGACGACGACGGTGACCCTCGTCGCGGGCAGCACGGTGGGGCTCTCGAGCGGCGAGCCCGTCGCAGGGTCGATGTTGTAGCCGCCCTCGGTGTAGTCGAACGTCACGGTCGCGGAGCCGTCGGTCGACGTCCTGGCCGCCATGTTGTCGAGGCGGAGCACGGTCGTGACGGACGCCTTGCCCTTCTCCTTCTGCCCTCGGAGGAACCCCGCGGCCGACAGGTAGGCGGACGAGGACTTGCTGGTGACGAACGGCTCGATGGCCGCCGGGTCGTCGGACCGCCGTGCCGCGGCATACGCCTCGAAGAACGCGCGGATGGCGCCCTCGGGCGTCGAGCCGGGATCGGCCGAGGCCGAGGAGGTCGCGCTGGGCTGCGAGGTCGGCGCCGGGCTGGCGCCTCCGTTCGCCATGAGGACGACGACGAGCACGACCAGCACGACCGCGACGCTCGCGGCGATCGCGACGGGCAGCCGGTAGCGGGGCGGGACGGCCATCGTCACGTCCTCGCCGCCGCGGAGCCCGAGAGGTCGAGCGTCACGACCGGGCCGAGGCCGGCGAGGCCGAGCAGCGGCACCCGCACCGGGGCCCGGATCTCGATCGAGACCGTCGGGGCGGTGTTCGCGGCGCCGGTGATCGGGTCGGTGCCGGGGGCGTTCGTCACGCTCACCCGGGCGCCCGCCGCGATGTCCGCGGGCGACCCGGCGAGCAGGCTCGACGAGGCGGCGAGGTTCGCAGCGAGGTACTGGCGGGCCAGCGCGTCGGCCTGGTCGGGCACCAGGCGCGGCGGGCCGCCGGCCGCGAGCGCCGGGACGTCGAGCGCCTGGGTCGCGGTGAGCGCGGCCATGTCGACCTGCGCCCGCAGCCGCGCGCGCATCCCCTCGAGCGTCCCGACCGCCAGCACCAGCGACAGCACGAGCATGAGCAGCGGGAACAGCAGGACGGCGTAGACGGCCACCTGGCCGCGCTCGCCCGACCTCCGCGCGGCCGGCATCAGTGGGTCACCTCGCTGCGGGTGACGAACTCGCCGCGCAGCGGCACGGGCCAGCTGCCCAGGAACGGGATCGAGGCCTGGGCGTCGACGCTGACCGTCACCCGGATCGGCTCGCCCCAGGAGGCGACGGCGGGAACGACGCTGACGCGCGCCCGGGCGGGGTCGACGCCGCCGTCGCGCAGCTCGGTGGCGATCCGGTCGCGGACCGATGCGCCGTCCTCGCCAGCGACCGCCGCCTGGCGGGCGCCCGCGGCGGCGGCCGCGTCGACCACGAGGCGGGTGTGCTCGAGCCCGCCGAAGACGACGACGCCAAGCAGCACCGGCACCAGCACGAGCGGCACGACGAGCACGGCCTCGACCGTCGCCACGCCGCGCTCGCCGCGGCGGGCGTCCTGTCGGGACCCGGGCGCCTGGCCTGCCATCCCTACCCGCTCGTGAGCTGGCGGACGAGGTCGCCGATCTTGGCGGCCAGGCCGTTGTTCCAGGCGAGGATCGCCGCCGAGAGGACGACCAGGATGATCCCCGCGGCGATCACGTACTCGAGGGTCGTGAGGCCGCTTTCGTCGGCGGTGATCATCGCCCAGCCGCGCCGGAGCAGCAGCCAGGCCCGCCTGGCCGCGTCGATGACCTTGTCGCTCATGGTCTCTCCTCCCATCACAGGCGCCCCAGCGTCGAGAGGAACAGGGGCACCACGATCAGCAGCACGAACTCGGGCAGGTACACGCCCGCGAGGATCGCCGCGAGCTTGGGCTGGACGGTCGAGGCGGCGCCGAGGAGCCGGTTGCGCTCGCCGTCACGCAGCCCGCGCTCGTGCTCGGCGAGCACCTCGCCCACCCCCCTGCCGAGGTGCCGGGCCTGGGCAAGCGACCCCGCCAGCTCGTCGAGCTCCTCCAGGTCGGCGGCCGCGGCGACGTCGCGCAGGGCGGCGTAGAGGTCGACGCCGGTGCCGTACGCGGCGACCGCGGCGCGGACCTGCCCCGCGAGCAGGTTGCGGCCGCCGGTCGCGCGGTGGAGCGCGTCGGCGACGTCCGAGAACGCGCGCTCGAGGGCGTGGCGCTCGGCGAGCGGCCGGACCAGCGCGAGGAAGTCCGGCAGCTCGCGGCGAAGCCGGCCCTGCCGCCGGCGCCCGAGCCAGCCCAGGTACTCGGTCGGGAACACGTACCCCGCGAACGCGACCGGCAGCGCGGCGACGGGCGCGAAGGGCAGGAACGGCGACAGGGCGAAGCCGGCGGCGAGGAGCGCGACCGCGAGCACGAGCTTGGCGGCGTACACCTCGGCCGGCGGCAGGGCGGCCGGGTCGAGGCCCGCCCGCACGATGTCCCGCTCGGACACCTGGCTCGCGAGCGCCGGCACGCGCGACCCGACCCATCCCGCGACCGGCGCGAGGAGCCGCTCCCAGGCGGGGCGCTCGGCCGACACGAGGCGCTCGTACCGCTCGCGCGGCAGCCCCGCCGCCCGCACGACGTCGTCCCGCGCCGGCACAGCGAGCCAGGGCGCGAAGACTGCCACGAGCAGGCTGAACGCGGCGGTCCCGGTGGCGGCGGCGCCGAGCCAGCCCAGGTCCATCGCCTACGCCTCCAGCCGCGTGGCGCGCCAGGACAGCACGACGCCCGCGACCTCGAGCAGCGCGGCGGCCGGCAGCAGGACCAGGCGCCCGAGGGTCGTGTCGACGACCGGCGCCACGAGCTCCCGGTTGGCCAGCAGCAGGTACACGAAGAGCGCGGGGATCACGACCGCGAGGATCAGCGCCTGGACCCGCAGCCCGCGGCTCTCGGCCGCCGCCGAGCGCGCGATCGCCTGGTTCGACCGCGCCGCCTCGTTGAGCGCGCCGAGCACGCCCGCCGCGGCCGACGCCGGCTGGTGGGTCGTCGCGAGCACAGTCAGCGCGTCGAACACGAGCGCGAGGTTGCGCCCCGCCTGGCGCGGCCGGACTGCAGCCAGCGCGTCCGCGAGCGGCTCGTTCGCGTAGTAGCGGCCCAGCAGCTCCTCGAAGTCCGCCCTCACCCAGCGGTGCCGGGCGACCTCGGAGGCCGCCGCGAACAGGTCGGGGTACGTGCCGCCGGCGGCGGCCCGGTTGACCATCGCGCGCAGGACCCGCGGCGCCTCGTCGTCCGCCGCCCTGGCCTCGCGGCCGACGAGCCAGCGGACGTAGAGGCGGGGCACGAAGACACCGGCGACCGTACCCAGGACCGCCATCGGCGCCGACAGCGCGAGGCCGGCGAGCCCGAGCACGGCCGGCGCCGCGACCGAGACCGCTAGGTACGCCCCCGGCCGCAGGTCCAGGCGCGCCCGGGCCAGCTCGTCCCGCGCCGCGGCGATCCGCGCCCCGCGCCACGCGGCCACGCGGTCCCCGACGGCCGGCCCGCCCCGGGCTCCTCCGGGCCGCAGCGCCATCAGCGCGGCGAACACCGCGATCCCGGCCGCGACGGCGCCGAGGGTCGTCAGGTCCACCGCTCGCCCTCCGCCTCGAGCCGGACCCGGAGGCGCTCGGACGGCTTCCATGAGGCGTCGCGGACGAAGCGCACCTCGTCGGGGCCCGAGGCGAGGTCGGCCCGGAACACGTCGGCGAGCCGGTACCCGTCGGCGTCCACGCCCTCGAGCGCCGCGACCTGGCGCACGACCCGGCGTCCGGACCGCAGCCGGCGAAGCACGACGACGAGGTCGAACACCCTCGCGATGTAGGTCCGCAGGTCGGCCACGGTGAGGTCGCGCATGCTCTGGCGGGCGAGCAGCTCGAGCCGGAACAGCGCGTCCTCGGCCGAGCTCGCGTGGATCGTCGTCGCCGAGCCGTCGTGCCCGGTGTGGAGCGCCTGGAGCGTGTAGAAGGCCTCGCGGGGCAGCCGGATCTCGCCCACGATCAGCCGGTCCGGGCGCATCCGCAGTGCGTTCGCCACGAGGTCGCCGACGTCGAGCAGCCGGCTCTCGGCCTCGCCCGACGCGAGGTCGTGGGGGTGGACCGTCTCGAGGCTGAAGCGGTTCGCGCTCTCGAGCGCGAGCTCGGCCGTGTCCTCGACGACGCCGACGCGCTCGGCGGGGTCGAACTCGTCGGTGAGGGAGCGCAGGAACGTGGTCTTGCCGGCGCCGGTCTCGCCCGCCACGAGGATGTTCGCCCGCGCGCGCACGAGGCGGGCGAGGACGTCGGCCATCTCCGCCGAGAGGCCGCCCTCGCTCACCCAGTCGCGCCCGTGCCGGCCGCCCGGCGCGAGGTCGAGCCGCAGCCGGTTGAACTTGCGGACCGCGAGGTACGGCCCGCCGACCGGCGGCAGGACGGCGTTGACCCGCGACCCGTCGGCCATCCGGGCGTCGACGATCGGGTGCGCGACCGAGAGCTCCCGGCCCGCGAGCGCGGCGATCCGCTCGGCGATCTCGACGAGCTCGGCGTCCGAGCCCAACTGCACGCCGGCCGGCTCCAGGCGGCCCGCTCGCTCGACGAACACCGCGTCGTGCCCGTTGACGAGGATGTCCGAGACGGCGGGGTCCTCGACCAGCGGCTGGAGGGGCCCCAGGCCGCAGACCGCCGCCTCGACCGCGGCGACGAGCGCCGGCGCGCCCGACAGCTCGAGCTCGGGGTCCTCGAGGATCGCGGCGATCGTGGAGCGCACGAGCTGCTCGCGCTCGGGCGTGCGGTCGAAGGGGTTGAGCACCTCGGGCGCGAGGCGGGCGACGAGCATCCGACGCACCTTGCCCATCGTCGCCGCAGACAGGGGCGAAGCGCCCGCCCGGACCGGCTGCGCCGCGGTCACCGCTCGGCCCCCCGCCGCAGGGACGCGAGCCGCCGGGCGGGCCCGCGGAGGCCGCCCCGCCGCTCCCCGGCGGCGT
>JAKAHU010000083.1 GCA_021825385.1 Chloroflexota bacterium
ACACCCCGGCCGCAGCCGACTTCGAGCACCCGCAGTCCGTCGACCCGCCCGCCGAGCCGCTCGAGCAGCGGCGCCTCGTAGCGCCACTGGAGCAGCTCGCGGAGCGGGTTGTTGATGAGCGCCTTCTCGACCTGGTTGAGCTTCACCGTTGGTTCTCCCGTCATCACGCGAGCAGCGCCGAGGCCTGGGCGACGAGCCGCAGCCGGTCGGTCTGGGGGAGCCAGCCGTTGCGCGCGATCCGCAGCGTGCTCGCGGCCCGGTGGAAGCGGAAGCGCTCGGCGAAGGCCTCGTCGATGCGCCCAGGGGCCGGGATAGTGCCATAGCTGGCGAGGATCCGCCCGACCGCCGCCTCGGCCTCCCCGGCCGGCCCACCGTGGCTGCGGATCCCGGCCGCGACCTCGGCCGCGAGTCGTCCGAGATCGTCGGCGGGATCGCCGAGCGCGAGCCGCTCCCAGTCGATCGCGACGACCTCGGTGGTTGCGGGGAACACGAAGTTCGTGGTCGTCGCGTCGCCGTGGATGAGGGTTGCACCGAAGTCGGTGAGCGAGCCGCGCCGGGACCAGACGTCGAGCGCGCGCCGGAGACCACCGGCGATCGCCTCCTCGCCGGCGAGGACGCTCGACCGGGCGAGATCGTCGACGAACCCCCGCGCCTCGGCCAGGGCGACGCGGGTCGGGAGTCCCGTCCCACCGACGACTCCGTCACCGGCGCGCGGCCCGTTGGCGTGCAGGGTGGCGAGCGGGCCAGCCGCGGCATCGAGGGCCGGCCCGAGGCTGCCCGGTCGGTCGCGCCGGATCGCGATCAGGTCGTCAAGCGTCAGCCCATCGACGTACTCGAGGAAGAGGACGCCCCGCCAGGCGCCGAACACCCGGCAGGCTCGTCTCGTGCGGTCGTCGAGGCCCGCGGCGAGGACCGTTCGGTTGGCGGCCAGCTCGCGCTCGGCATGGCGTTCGGCGCTTGTCGGCGTCTTGGCCGCGTAGAACTTCGCCAGATAGCGGCGTCCCGAGGTGCGCTCCCGGTAGACGAAGGCCGCCTTCGACAGGCGGGCGCAGTCCCAGCCGGTGGGTGCGGCAGCCCCATCCCAGAGGGTGGCCGCGAGGTAGCCAAGGGCCGGATCGTCGTCGGCCGCCGGCCACCCAGTCGTAGAGGTACTCCGGCCCGGGTGGAGTCGGGGGCCCGACGGCGGCCGTCGCCCCACCGCGGTCGCCGGAGGCCGGAGCGGCCCCGACTGGCGACCCGCCCATCAGCCCGCGCTCCAGCCGGCGTCGACCGGGATGACCGCCCCGTTCACGTTCGAGGCCTCATCCGAGGCGAGCCAGGAGATGAGCGTCGCTACCTCGTCGGGCTGGGCCATCCGACGGCCGGCGGCGTGGATCGGGCCCAGGCGCTCGAGATGGACCGTCTCGCGCGGCACCGAGGTCGCGCCGATGTTCGTCTGCACGCCACCCGGGCAGACCGCGTTGCAGCGGATGCCATCGGTCGCGTAGTACCAGGCGATCGAGCGCGACATGCCGACGAGGGCGTGCTTGGAGGTCGTATAGGCCACGCCCGAGGTGCCGCCCTTGAAGCTGCCGACCGAGGCGACGTTGACGATCGCCCCGGTTCGCCGCTCGACCATGCCCGGCAGCACGCGTCGACACAACATGAGTGGACCCCGGACGTTGACCGACATCACCCGGTCCCAGGTCACGTCGTCGACGGCATGAGCCGGCAGGAAGTTGTCGTTGATGCCGGCGTTGTTGACGAGGATGTCGACCCGGCCGTGGCGTCGCACCGTATCGTCGACCAGCCGATCGACGTCGGCCTGGAGGCCGATATCGGCCAGGATGGCGGTCGCCTCGGCTCCGGCCGTCCGAACGCGCTCCAGCCGCCCAGCGTCGATGTCGGTGGCCACCACCGTCGCGCCCTCGCGCGCGAGCCGAACAACGGTCGCGAGTCCGATGCCCGAACCGGCGCCGGTCACGATGACGACCTTCGTTGCGTGTCGTTGCGTGTCCATGGTTCACCTCATCGTAGGGATCGCACCGGGGTCGGTCGGCGCCAAGCCGCCAGGCCCCGATGCCTTGTTTCTCGGGCGTAACTCGTGCTGCGTGTCCGATCACCCGCTGTCGGGGCGCAGCTCGTCCACAAGCCGCCGGGCCGCGTCGCGATCGCGGTACCACAGCGCGTTCACCTCGGTGTACCGCTGCCACTCAAGTGGCAGGGACTCCTCGGGGAAGATCGCGTCGACCGGGCATTCGGGCTCGCAGGCGCCGCAGTCGATGCACTCGTCGGGGTCGATGTAGAGCATCCGGTCGAGGCCCTCCTCGAAGTGGATGCAATCGACCGGGCAGACAGCGACGCACGACTGGTCGAGGACGTTGACGCACGGCTCGGCGATCACGTAGGTCACGACGGCGCTCCGGTTTGGGTTCCCAGCGCAGCCGGCCGCGCCCGCGCATCCCACACGGCCTGGAACTTCTGCGAGCGAGGGTTCCGGGCCGGCAGTGCCGCCTCGTGAACGAGGCCGACGCCGACGATCCCCTGGCTCGCGAGAAATGCGTCCACGCGGTCGGCCACCCGCGCCCAGGTCGCGTCGCGATCCGACGCCTCGTCGGGTTCGATGCGAACCCGCAGCTCGCCGTCGCCGGTCTGGTACGCCTGGAAGCGCCGCACACCGGGCGTCTTCTCGACGACCATGCCGAGCGCGAGGGGCAGGACCGCAACCTCGCGGCCGTCCGCACCGGGGAACCGGAGGACGTCGCCCTTGCGGCCCCCGACCTCGATGAGCGGGAACGGACTGCCGCAGGCGCATTGTGCCGAGCTCACCGTGAGGCTGTCGCCCAGGTCGTAGCGCACGATCGGCTGGACACGGTTGGCGAGGTTCGTGAGGAGCACGGTGTGGCTCGGCTGGTCCAGCGGCGTGGGCGAGTAGTCGGTCCCGACCGGTTCCAGGATCACCCAGTCGCTGTTGGCGTGGAGCCGGCCAAACCGGCAGCTAAAGGCGATGCCGGGGAACTCACCGGTCGCGTACAGGTCGACGAGGTGGGCGCCGAGGGCGCCTTCGATCGCGCCCCGTGCCTGCGCGGTGAGGACCTCGCCACCGACCACGACGAGGGCGGGCCGGACGCGAAGATGGCCCCGGCCGGCCTCCTGGGCGAGGAGGTGCAGCGCGGTCGGGTAGCCGATGAGGATGGCCGGGTCGAAGGCGTTGAGCTCAGCGACCAGCCGCGGCAACGGGGTCAGGACGCTGAAGGTCCGGATCCGCCGGGCGAGCGCCGGGAAGCGGCGTCGATTGAGGTTGACCAGGCTCGTGCTCACGTGGTGGCCGCCCGTGGCGACCACGGTCGCGATCCGCAGGCCCCTGCCGAGCGCGCGGAGGAACGCCCCCTCGGCCAGAGCGTGCGTCCGGGTCACCATCAGCGCGTCGTAGACGCCACGCGCGACCCGGTCGTGGACGAAGACGCCAGGCTGGCCGGTCGTGCCGCTGGTCGTCCAGGCGGAGAACTCGCCGGCGAAGAGTTCGCCCACCCGGGCGGGGTCCGAGATGAACGCCTCGACGTCCCAGAGCCTCACCCGCGGATCGGTCACCCACTCGTCGAAGCGCGCCATGAGGTCCGGCTTGGCCACAGGCGGGAGCTCGTCGAGCCGTACGACGTCCGGCAGGCCGGCCCACCGACCACGGTAGAAGGGGCTGTTGGCACGCGCGTGTGCGACGATCGCCCGCAGGCGCGCTCTCTGGCGAGCGGCGAGGGCAGCGGGCCCCTCCCGGGACGCCCTCCGCGTGTCGAGGGCGAGGCGCAGCCAGCTCCGCAGCGGGCTCCGGCGGTACGCCTCCGGGACGGGCTGGAGCGGCCGATCGGTCATGACGCCGAGCCGGTCCGTTCGCCCGTCGACTTGCGGTGACCGATCCGCCGCAGGCCCGGGATCTCCTCCCAGGCGAGAACGAGCAGGACCAGCCCGGCGAGCCCCACGGACAGGCCCGGCCGGCCGAGACCGGCGACGACGCCGACCGCGGCGGTCGCCCACATCCCGGCTGCGGTCGTGAGCCCGCGGACCTCGCCGGCGGCGCTGCGCAGGATGATCCCCGCGCCGAGGAACCCGATGCCGGTCACGACGCCGGCGATGAGCCGCGCGGTCTCGGCCGGGTAGAGCTCGACGCCGAGACCGGCAAGCGTCGCCGAGCCGAGACCGACGAGCGCGTACGTCCGGTCGCCGGCCGGCGAGCCGCAGCGCTCCCGCTCCCAACCGAGCACGCAGCCGAGCCCCGCGGCGAGGGCCGCCCGGAGGAGCAGGTCGAGCTCCGACACCGGTCGGCCCTGCCCGTCACGCCCGCGCCGCGCGAAGGCCGTTGGCGACCGCCAGCAGCTCTGCGACCTCGTGGACCGTGACCGCGATCGCGATGGTGAATAGGCCAGCGGCGGCGCCCGGGATGAGGACGGCGAGGAGCGCCAGCGAGAAGGCGACGTTCTGGCGCGAGATCAGCCTCGCCTTCCGTCCGATCCGGAGGGCGTAGCCCGCCTTCTCGAGGTCGTCGGCCATGAGCGCGACGTCGGCTGCCTCGATCGCGGCGTCGGTCCCGGCGGTGCCCATCGCGATCCCGATCGTCGCGGTGGCAAGCGCCGGCGCATCGTTCACCCCGTCGCCGATCATGGCCACCGCGCCGTGCTCGCGTTCGAGCTCGCGGATCGCGGCGACCTTGTCCTCGGGCCGCAGTCCCGCCCTGACGTCGTCGATCCCGAGCTCCCGGGCGATCGCGCGGGCCGTCCGCGGGTGGTCGCCGCTCAGCATCACGACCCGCCGGACCCCGAGGCGATGGAGCTCGGCGACCGCCGCTGCCGCGTTCGGCCGGACCTGGTCGCGGATCGCGAGGAGACCCAGGACATGCACCCCGGCCGTCGCGTCGGCGCGACGCTCGCCGACGAGGACGACCGTCTTGCCCTCCTCGCGCAGCTCCTCGAGGAGGGCGGCGGTCGCGCCCGACGGTGCGGCACCGAGCTCCCCGAACAGATCGGGGCTGCCGACGTGGACCAGCCGGCCGTCGAGGCGCGCCGCGGCGCCGGCACCGGTGAGGGCCTCGAAGTCGGTGGCCTCGGACGGGACGACGCCACGCTCGCTCGCCATGGCCACGATCGCCCGCGCGAGCGGGTGCTCCGACAGTCGCTCCACGCCCGCGGCGGCCGCCAGCAGGCCCGCCTCGTCGGTGCCGTCGAGCGGGACGATGTCGGTCACGACCGGCCGGCCGTGGGTGAGGGTGCCGGTCTTGTCGAGCGCCACGACCCGGACGATGCCCAGGTTCTCGAGGTGGACGCCGCCCTTGATGAGGACGCCGCGGCGACCGGCCGAGCCGATCCCGGCGGCCATCGCGACCGGCGTCGACATGACGAGCGCGCACGGCGCCCCGGCGACGACGACGGTGATCGCCCGGGTGATCCACTCCGTGGAGTCGCCGCCGAGGGCGATCGGGACGATCGCCAGCAGCGCCGCGCCGACGAGGACGAGCGGGCTGTAGATGCGGCTGAAGCGGTCGATGAACCGCTGCGCCCGGCCCTTCTGGCCCTGCGCCTCCTCGACGAGGTGGATGATCGCGGACAGGGTGTTGTCGGCGAACGCCTTGGTCGCCTCGATCGTGAGCGCGCCCTGGCGGTTGATGGTGCCGGCGAAGACCGGGTCGCCGGGCGCCTTGTCCACCGGCACGCTCTCGCCCGTGACCGGCGACTCGTCGAGGCTCGAGCGACCCGTCCGGATGACGCCGTCGGTCGCGAGGCCCTCGCCGGGCCGGACGAGGAAGACGTCGCCGGGGACGAGCTCGGTGGCCGGGATCGTCAGCTCGGCCCCGTCGCGCAGGACGCGGGCCTCCTTGGGGGCGAGGTCGAGGAGCGCTCGGATCGCGGAGCGGGTGCGGGCGAAGGTCAGCGACTCGACGGCTTCCGCCGAGCCGTACAGGAAGACGAGGAAGGCGGCCTCCTCCCAGGCGCCGAGCGCGGCGGCACCGATCGTCGCCACCCCCATGAGGACCTCGATCCCGACCTCGCGCTCGTGGATCAGCTCTTCCAGGCCCTCGCGGGCCCACCAGTAGCCGCCGAACGGGATCGACGCGAGGTAGAGGACGATCGGCAGAGGATCGGGCAGGATGCCCGCCAGGTCCCCGAGGAACCCGCCTGCGAGCAGGAGCCCCGAGACGATCGCGCCGAGGATCGGCGGATAGGTCCACCACGGACCGACGGGTGCGCCGTGGTGCTCCTCGTCGTCCTCGTCGCGTTCCCCGTGCTCTCGCTCGTCATCCGTTCGCATTGATCGTCCTTCTACAGCCTGGCGCATTTCACAGGTGGCTGAAACGATACAGCATCCGAGCACCGAGCCTCGCGGGCCGAATGGACCAAAGTCGTGTGCCATTGGTGGACCCGAACAGCGCAACAATTCACTAGTATATGAAATAACACGCGCGGGACCATGTGGTCGAGACCGGCGGCGGTGCGGCCATCCAGGTCCGCGTTATCGCCGTTTGTGCAATCGCATCGGAGGTGTTCGGTGGATACCTTGGGAATCGCGATCCTCATCGTGGGTGCGCTGGTCGTCGGCTGGGCGTACCGCTTCGCGGGCGAGAACCAGGAGGGATTCCTCTGGCTCGTCACCGCCATCGGTTCTGGTGTCGGCGGCTTCATCGGGAGCGAGTCCCTTGGTGGCGCAAGCACATGGGGGCCGGAGACCGGTGGGCTGTTCCTCCTGCCCGCCCTGATCGGCGCCGCCGTCGTCGGTGGGATCGTCGAGTGGGTCGTTCGGCAGGCAACGCCGAAGAACAGGGCTCACGGGCAGCCTGTGTGAGGCGATCGTCACGGCCCGGCCGGTTCGTCGGCCGGGCCGTGAACGCCATTCGCTCCCGTTTCAGGCCCAAGAGCCACATGGATACAGGCCATCCTTCACTCGTTCTTGAATGGTCGTTGGACGTATGGTCAGATGGTTCGTGGGGACCACGGAGGTATGCGGATGGTGGGCTACGGCTCGTGTCTCGGTTGGGACGGCGCCTACGGCGGCTGGATGACCGGCGGCTGGCTCGGTCTGTTCCTCGTCATCGCGCTCGCCGCCGTCGTGGTCGTCGGCGTCGCGCTGGCGATGCACTCGAGTGGTCGTTCACGCGAGGACCCGGCTGAGATCCTCCGACGCCGGTTCGCGCGTGGGGAGATCAGCGCCGAGGAACTCGACCAGGCCAGGCGAACGCTCGGTGCCTGAGACGAGCCCGAGTCAAGGACTATCATTCAGACATGGTCGAACCGATCCGACTCGCTCCGCGGCCGTCGCTCGAGATCGAGACGAAGCTCCACCGCGGCCTCGCCGATCCCTCGCGACTGGCGATCCTGCGCGAGCTGCGCCGGGGACCGCTGACCGCCGGTCAGCTCGCCAGCCTCGTCGGCCTGACGCCGCCACGGGCCTCGAACCACCTGCGCTGCCTGCTCGAGTGCGGGCTCGTCACGATCGAGCCACGGGGTCGCTACAACGTCTACCGCCTCGCGGATCCGGCGGTCGGACGGCTGCTCGACGCGTCGGCGCGCGTCCTGGCCGAGGTGGCTCCCCTGATCGAGGCCTGCCTCAACTACGGGCCACCGAACCGCCGCGCCCTCCGGCCGGGAGCCACGGAGATCCATCTCGCCGCCAGCGAGGGTGACCGCCCAGCCTGAGGTCGCTGGGCCCAATGCGGCGGGATCCATCTTGCGCAGCGGCGCGGTTGGCGCGTATCGTTTCACTAACTGATGAAACGAGGCGGAGAGCCAACCGTTTGAGCTGCACGCCTAACAGGGAGCAGAGGGCCGAGATCACCTGCGCAGGGGTGATCTCGGCCCTCCTGCCATCTGATCCATGGCCGGTCGATCCAAGGGGAGGTCGCTGGCGATCACGTGCGATCCCCGCGACGAGGGCCGCGACGGAGACCGCGATCGTTACGATGTCGGGCGTCGTCGTGACCGCGAAGACGGAGCCGCGATCGCCGGCCGACGACCCAGGTCCGAAACCATCGTCGCCAGGGAACAGCCCCCGGACGCCCCCGCGTAGACCGCTCGGCCGTCCAGCCTGCGATCGTCAGCCGGCGACCTGGACCGGGGCGCCCTCGCCGACGTGGACGAGGGCGTCGGTCAAGAGCCGGCGGACATGGTCGTCCGCCAGCCGGTAGTAGACGATCCGTCCGACCTTCCGACGGGCCACGGCATCCCGATCGCGGAGCAGCCGGAGCTGGTGGCTCAGGCCCGAGACGGACAGGCCGAGGAGGAGCGCGAGGTCGCAGACGCAGAGCTCCTCGGTGAGCGTCAGGGCGTGCAGGATGCGGGCTCGCGTCGGATCGGCCAGCAGTCCGAAGAGGTCGCCGACGCGCAGCGCGCCCTCGCCGGACAGCGTCCGACCGAGCAGTGGGCGGACGTGCTCGGGATGAATGCACTCCGTCTCGCAGCGGTCCTCCGAGAGCGTCGAGCCGATCGTGTGCATCGCGCCTCCAGTCTGTTAGCCGCCCGGGAGTCTGTCAGCCCGACGTGGCTCGGGGTCGGCCACGACGGCACCGCCGCGGACCGTCGCCCCGACGACCATTGCGGCGCCGATGAGGACGATGTTCTTGATGATGTACTGACCCTCAAGCGTCGGCGCGTACGGGATCTGCGTGAAGACCTCGCCCGGGAAGAGGAAGAGCGGGGTGAGCGTACCCACCATCTGGGCCGCGAGGAGGAACAGTGTTGCCCGCAGGAATCGTCCGGACAGCAACCCGAGCCCGATGAGCGATTCCCAGGCCGCGAGGGCGGGAAGGGAGAGCTCCGGACCAACGAGTCCCAGCGTGAGGGCCTCGATGGTGCGCCCGGCCAGCTCCTGGGCGGGGCTGAGCCCCGGGAAGAACTTCAGGACCCCGAACCACAGAAAGACCACCCCCAGTCCGAGCCGCGAGATGAGAACGCCGTACCGGGCAAGCCAGTGGGTGATCCGAACGTCGAGCGCGATGACGCGGCGCGGCAACTCCGCCGGCCACCGTCGGCGGATGAAGGTCATGCTGCCCGAACCGTCCCGTTCATCGTGGGGTGCACGTCGCACTGGAAGTAGTGGTCGCCGGCCGGCAAGCCCGGGACGTCGTAGGTGACGGTCTTGACCCCGTTGAAGATCTCGCCCTTGAAAAGGCCGGACCCGCCGGGGCCCGAGTCGTAGATCGCGACGTTGTGCGGCACCCCGGCATCCTGGTTGTCGAACACGATCCGGAACGGGGTGTCGGCGGGGATGCTGAACTCGGCGAGATCGAACCGGATGTTCAGGGCGACGATCGTGATGACCACGCCGGCTCCTTCGCCACCGGCCGACGGTGCCGCCGGCGCAGACGTCGGGGCGGCGCTCGGCGGTGAGGAGGGCCCGGGTGCGCCGGCCGGCCGTGTCGGGGCGGGGGCGTACGTCCAGCCCGGCTGGCTACGGCCAGCACAGGCGGCGGCTACGGCTCCCAGTCCGGCGAGGACGGACAGCCGCAGCAGGGCTCGGCGGCTGAATCGCGGGGCACGCACATCGGGATCCGGTCCGGCTGGTTCCATGCCTGATCTCCTCTGGTTGGCGTTCATCTTCGAGCCGTGATCGACAGCTCAGCCGAAGTCGAGCAGGTCTCCAAGGAAGCCGCCCCGCCGCCGGCGGCGCGGGTCCTCGCTGTAGCCGCCCTGCTGCTTCCCGCCACCACCGTGCTTGCCGTAGCCCCCGTGCTTGCCGCCACCGAAGCGGGGATCGGCGTAGCCGGGTTCGGCATAGCGGTCGTCAGGCGCAGGCCGCGGAGCCGCCGTCTGGCCGTAATGGACGTCTTCGGCCTCGATGAGTCGTTCGAGCTCGCCCCGGTCGAGGAAGATCCCCCGGCACTCGTTGCACTGGTCGATGGTGATGCCGTTGCGCTCGTACGAGCGCATCGCGCCCGCGCACTTGGGGCAGGTCAGGCCTGTCGGGGTGCTCTGCGCCGTCTGGTTCATGTCGGCCATCGGGTTCTCCTGATTCTTTGCGGGCTTCATCTTTGGCGTCATTCGGGCTAGTGGGTCACCTTCTCGACGGCTCGCCGGTCCGAAGGCTCCAGCTGGAAGGTGCTGTGTTCGATGTCGAAGTCGCTCGACAGGCAGCCGCAGAGCCGGTCGAGCACCTCCTCGCTCCTGGCGCCCTCGGCGAGGACGATGTGCGCGGAGAGCACGTTCATCCCGCTCGTGATCGTCCACGCGTGGAGGTCGTGGGCGTCCTTGACGCCCTCGGTCTCGGTGATGTGCCGGCGTACCTCGGCCATGTCGATGCCCTTCGGCGTCGCTTCGAGGAGGACGTCCACCGCGTCGCGGATGAGCGTCCAGGTCCGGGGCAGGATGAACAGGCCGATGACGACCGACGCGATCGGGTCGACCACGTTCCAGCCGGTCAGCGCGATGACGACCCCGGCGACGATGACCGCGACCGAGCCCAGAAGGTCTCCGACGACCTCGTAGAACGCGCCCCGAAGGTTGAGGCTCGACTTCTGACCGGCGAACAGCAGCCGAGCCGAGATGAGGTTGATGAGCAGTCCGACGGTCGCGACGGCGAACATCGGCAGGCCGAGCACCTCCGGCGGCTCGATGAAGCGACGGTAGGCCTCATAGAGGATGTAGGCCGCCACGCCAAACAGGAGGATCCCGTTCGCGATCGCGGCGACGATTTCCAGGCGATAGAAACCGTACGACTTGTGGTCCGTCGCCGGGCGCTTGGCGAACCAGATGGCGATCAGCGCCATCGAGACCCCGGCCACGTCCGTGCCCATGTGCCCGGCGTCGGCGATCAGGGCCAGGCTGCCGGTCAGGATGCCGCCGATGATCTCGACGACCATGTACGTCGCGGTCATCAGGAGCACGATCTTGAGTCGTCCGGCGCCCGCTCCCGCGGCCGAATGGCTGTGGCCCGAGGCTGTCGGGCGTCCGCCCGAAGCGACCGACGTCTCAGACACGATTGACGAGGCTCCTTGTCGGGCGGCCCTGCCCACTGCGTCGCATCACGGCGCGCTCGAAGTCATGGCCAAAGGTGGATACTTGCATTATTGCTCAATCATCGTATCCGATCGCGGTTGGACTCGCTCGTTGGGGCGCGCCTGAGCGTCGAGACCGCGCGCGTATAAGGGGCCGCGGCACCGAGCCGGGGAGGTCGCGCGACACGGCTGGATGCGCTCAGCACGCGCCCGGCTCGGGCGCGCTCGCCTCGATCCACCGACTCGCGAATTCGCGGGCACGGGCCTCGTCGAAGGCGTCGAGGAGCAGCGCCCGGTCCCAGGCCAGCAGCGCGTACGGCGTCGAGAGCTCGTCGAAGCGGGCGACGAGGACCTTCGAGCGGTAGCCGCAGGCGGCGGCGGACTGGGTCGGCGGGCCGTTCTCGGCGAGCGAGCGGAGGGCCGCCAGGTCGGCCTCCGACGGGCAGGCGCCGTCGGCGCAGCGATAGAGGGCGACGACGTAGCCGTGCTCGAGATTGTGGACCCAGCCGCCCGGGCCGGCGTCGGCGTCGGGGCCGTAGAAGCCGGGCCGGAGCGGTCCCGCGCCGGCGGCGTTGTAGTGGCCGCCCGACGTCGGCGGACAGAACCCGTAGCGGATCTTCGTGCCAACAGTGACATGCTGGCTGCCGAGCGACTCGGTCGTGAAGCCGTCCGCCGAGGCGCCTGGCGGCGCGGTCAGGAGCTCATCACACGAGAATGCTCGGGCGGTCGCGCCGCTTATGAAGGCGAGGCCGACGAAACCGACGACGCCGACGATCGCGACGCCGACGAGGACGACCCGCAGCGACGGCAGCCGGCGACGCTCGGGCTCGGGAGCCCGGCGTCTCGGACGGGCGGCGGCCGGGGTGACCGGAGCCGGGCGCGAGGCGCGGCGACGTTTAGCCATCGGAGACCTCCTGGGTCGTGATCGCCGCCGGTGCGGTCTCGGTCGGCTCCTTGACGATCGTCTGGCCGAGCGACCAGAGGGTCGTCGCGGTCAGCCCGACCATGAGCGCGGCGAGCGGCACCTGGCGGAGCCGCACGTCGGAGCGCGCCGGCGCGTCGCGGACGGCGACGACGTGGCCCGACCAGGCGCCCAGGACGTGGCCGCCGACGACCGCGGCGAGCATGACCGTCCACAGCAGCGCCGGCGGGATCCAGTCGGTGCCGGGCTCGTAGAACGCCGTCCCGAACAGGTCCCAGCCGAGCTGGAGCGGGTCGGAGAGGGCGACGACGATCCGCTGGCCGTCGCCGAGCAGGTACGTCAGGTAATGGGCGACGAGGTAGCCGACCGCGATCGGCACGAGCCCTGCTCCGACCGCCGCCAGGCCGACGAGCCGGCCGACCGCGAGGGCCAGGCCGACGACGAGCGCGAGAAAGCCTAGGAGCAGCAGCGTCGCCAGCGGCAGCGAGGGCAACCCGAACAGGTCGAACCAGATCTGCGTCTGGGACAGCCCGTCGTACAGGATCGAGGCCGCGCCGATCGCCACGAGGACGACGTGGGCCCGCGTCCAACCGGGCGCCAGGAGCCCCGACCCGAACGGCCGCCGCTCGACGGTCCGCTCGCCGGGTCCGCCCGGGGCGCCGAACGGCGCCAGCCGGTTGAGCGTCCCGAACCAGACCGAGAACGTCTCGCCCTGCGCCCGCCAGGTGTCGCGCCCGAAGTTCGCCATCGCGACGAGGGTCAGCGCGGTGTAGCCGATGAGGACGACGCCGAGCCCGCCGCCGCGATAGACGAGCTCGAGCCAGACGACGAAGGCCAGGCCCGCGACGGCCGTCCAGGCGCCGAGCCAGGCCGGGTACGGCGCCGGCTCCCAACCAGCGACGCCGAGCCTGCGGAGGACGGCGGCGCCAATGTCGAACAGCGTCGTGAACGGATCGAGCCAGGTCCAGACCGGGCCGACGAACGCCGAGATCGCGGCAAGGCCGACCCAGCCGTAGACCCACAGGAACAGCGACGAGACGTCGGCATCCGACGAGCCGCCGACGATCGTCTGGGCGACGATCCAGAACCACCCGACGAGGCCGAGCGCCCGCAGGCCGAGGACGAGCGCCCGCGGGACCCTGACGGTCCGGGCGAGCGGGTCGGCCGGTGCCCGGACGTCGCGCAGGATGACCAAGGCGAACGACAGGGCGACCGCCATCGCGGCCCCGGCGAGGTAGACCGCCAGCGGCAGCGGCGACTCGAGCCGGCCGACGAGGCCGTGGGCCAACGCGGGCGTCGGACCGGCGAGGAGCGCCAGGACCGTGAGGAGCGCGATCGGGAAGCGCCTCATGGCTGGAGCCAGGTGGCGTCGACCAGCTTGTAGGCGATCCGTTCGCCAACCTCCTCCCGGTAGGCCACCGCGACCGCCTGGTTGAGGGCCATGTGCTCGCGCAGGTGCCCGGCCGGGAAGGCGCCCCCGTCGAGCTCGAGCGGTCCCACCCGGAACACGAGCTCCTGGCCGTCCTGGGTCCGGAGCGTGAAGCTGTCGACCTGGGTGAGGCTCGTGCTCTTCACGTCGACCACGAAGCCCGCCACCGTCTGGGGCGCCGGGCCGCAGGCCGCCAGGGCGAGTGCGATGACGAGGACGAGCGAACGGATCGGGCTCACAGGGCATCGAGCGCGCTCCGCAGCTCGTCCTCGCCGAGCACCCCCTCGAACTTCGCGGCGACCGTCCCGTCGGCCGCCACGACGAACGTGTACGGCTCCGACTGGAGGCCCCAGGCGTTCGTCCAGTCGGCCGGCTGGAGCTGGCCCTGCGCGTCGAGCTCGGGCTGCAGGCTGCCGTCGCTGAACGCCATCTTGTAGGGCTCGACGTTGAGGAACGTGACCGCGGGATAGTCCGTCGCGACCCGCTTGACCGTGTCGAGCGTCGGGCCGCAGAGGCGGGTCTGGCAGAAGGCCGGCGTCGCGAACGA
>JAKAHU010000084.1 GCA_021825385.1 Chloroflexota bacterium
TTCAGCTTCGACTACGCGCTCAATGGCCCCGGGGCCGCCACCGGAGTCGCCCAGGGCATCACCTACATCGACAGCGTCACCGCTCCCGACCCGGCGACCGTGGTGATCAAGCTCAACTCGGTCCGGTCCAGCTTCCTGTCCGACATCGCCGGTGCATTCGGGATGGCCATCATCCCGAAGCACATCTGGTCGACGGTGACCGATCCCGCCCAGTTCCAGGGTCCCCAGGCACTGATCGGCTCCGGGCCGTACCGGCTGGAGCAGTTCGACCAGGCCACGAACACGTTCGACTTCGTCGCCAACGATGACTTCTATCTGGGCAAGCCGATGGTCCGGGAACTCCAGCTGGTGCAGGTGGCAGACCCGTTGCTGGCGCTCCAGCGGGGCGAGCTCTCCGCGGCCAGCGCGGGCAACAGCGCGGTCCCGCAGTCGCAGTTCGACGAGCTGAGCAAGAAATTCAAGTTGCTGACCGCCCCGGGCGAGTTCAACGTCGCGCTCTTCTTCAACCTCGGTGCCGGGTTCCCATACGACCAGGTCGCCTTCCGCCAGGCAATCGCCTACGCGCTCGACCGCCAGGACATGGTGCAGAGACTGGTGAGCGGACGCGGTGTCCCCGGCAGCGCCGGGGCCCTCGGCCCCGGCAACCCCTTCCTCAACCAGAGCCTGCCCGCCTACGCCTTCGACCTGACCAAGGCCACGGCCCTGCTCGACCAGGTGGGGCTGAAGGACCGCGACGGTGACGGCGTGCGCGACCAGCCCGACGGCTCACCGTTCGCGATCCCGCTGCTGACGAGCTCCCGAGACAACCCGCAGGCGCAGCTCGTGCAGGAGTACCTCCGGGCGGCCGGCCTGAAGGTCGAGATCACATCGGTGGACCAGCCGACGTCGGACGCCCGGGACAGCAAGGGCGACTACCAGATGGCGATCGTGCACTTCGGGGGGCTGTCGAGCGACCCGAACGGTCTCATCCAGCGCTTCGCCTCGAACGCGAAGAGCAAGTCGTTCACCCGGGTCCAGGGGTACCACAACCCGACCTTCGACCAGATCGCCGCCGAGCAGGCCACGACCCTCGATCCGGCACGGCGCCGCGAGCTCGTTGACCAGATGCAAGCGATCCTGGCGAACGATCTGCCCCAGCTCTCCCTGTATGTCCCGGACCAGATCACCTTCGTGGACCCGAACGTCTTTGGCGGGTGGGCGTATACCCCCGGGTGTCCGCCCTGCGGCGCCGCGATGAACAAGCGGATGCTCTTGACCGGCAACGCCGACCCGGTGCCGGGCGACTAGCGTGCCGAGTCGAGAGTGCGCCGCCGCCACCCGCGCGACGCTGGCGAGGATCTGGCTCCGTTGACGGACCACCCGGATGATCTCTCCTTCCTCAGCCCGCCGGGACAGGTCGCCGACTGGCGGATGATGGTCCTGTTCGATGCCGTTGCCGGGGCAGGCGTCTTCGCGGAGCTGCCGGGCACGGCCGACGACCTGGCCGCGGCCCTGGGTCTGGACCCCCACGCGCTGCGGGTCGCGCTCGATGCCCTGCGCGCCTGGGGGATCGTCGAGCGGGACGACGGCGAGGGCCGGTACGCGATCGGCCCTCAGGCCCCGAGCCCCGGGGCCACCGCCGCCATCCGCCAGCACGCTCGCGCCGTCCGCCGCTGGAGCGCGTCGGTCGGCGACCGGCTCCGTGGTGTGGCCGACGACCGCGCTGCCGGCACCCTCGAGCCCGAGGTCTTCCTGGACGCTCTGGCCGAGGCTGCCCGGAGCACGGCGCCTCAGGTGGTCGACCTGTGCCTGACACGGTTCCCGCGAGCGCGCAGCGTGGTGGACCTGGGGGGCTGCCACGGGGAGCACTCCCTGGAGTTTGCCCGCCGGGGCCTCCAGGTCACCATGCAGGACCTGCCCACGATGATCGAGATCGCGCAGCGCCGCGGCCGCCTGGCCAGCGCCGGGGTCGAGCTGTTCGCGGGCAACTTCTTCGAGGAACTGCCCGACGGGCCGTTCGACCTGGTGTTCTGTGCCGGGATCACCCACACCTTCGATGGTGACCACAACCTGGCCCTGTACCGGCGGCTGCGCCCGATCGTCAACGCTCGCGGCGGCATCGCCGTGGTGACGTTCCTCCGGGGCCGTCAGCCGTTGGCCGACCTGTTCGCCGTGCAGATGATGGTCAACGGCAACGGCGGTGACACCCACGCGGAGGCGGACTACCGCGCCTGGTTGACCGCCGCCGGCTTCCGAGTCGACGACCAGCCGGTCGACCTCCCCGGCCGAGGACAGTCGATCCTCTTCGCCACCTAGGCCGGGGACTGCATTGCGTCATCACCTCGACAGCGGCCCCGTGCTCGAGATCCGCGACCTCACGGTTACCTATCCTGGCCCTCCTGCGGTGCGCGCCCTCGACGGGATCTCACTGGCTGTCGGCCCGGGCGAATGTGTGGGCATCCTTGGCGAGTCAGGGTCGGGCAAGTCCACCCTGGCCCGGACCGTGGTTGGTCTCTCGCCCGATGCCCAGGTTCGCGGTCGCATCCTCCTTGGCGATCTCGACCTCCTCTCGCTCGACGAAGCGGGCTGGCGCGACGTGCGCTGGCGGCGGATCGCGCTTTCGTTCCAGTCCGCCGCGGCGCTCAATCCGGTCCTGCGGGTCGGTCTGCAGCTGGCCGAGCCGCTTCGGGTCCACCTCCGGATGGACCACGATCAGGCCGAGCGGCGGGCGGCCGAGCTCCTCGACGAGGTGGGCCTCCGAGACTCGGCCGCTCGTCGGTATCCGGGCGAGCTGTCGGGGGGCCAGCGCCGGCTGGTGCTGCTGGCCATGGCCCTCGCCTGTCGGCCCGAGGTGGTCGTGCTCGACGAGCCGACCGCCGGTCTCGACCCCGTCACCCGCAACCAGGTGCTCAGGCTGCTGGGACGGATCCGAGCCGAGAGCGGGACCGCGCTGGTCGTGATGAGCCACGACGCCGAGGCGCTGGAAACCCTGGCCGACCGGGTGGCGGTGATGTACCGCGGCTGGCTGGCCGAGATCGGCCCGGGCTCGCAGGTCCTGGGCGACCCCCGCCACCCCTACTCCTGGGCCCTGTTGAACGCTCGTCCGACCCTGGCATCGATCAAGGACCTCCGCGGCATCCGCGGCAGCCCGCCCGACCCCACCGAGGTTACGAGGGGTTGCCCCTTCTTCGGCCGGTGTCATCAGGGCCGCGAGGAGGTGTGTGCGCCGGATCGGCCGGGGCTGGTTCAGCCAACGGGCGAGAGCGGACCGCGGGTCGTGGCCTGCGCCCGCGGTGGTGTCGTCGCCCTGCTGGCCGCCCGAGGCCTGCGCAAGTCCTACCCCGGCCCCGGCGGTCTGCTCCACCGCGGCCGGCTGACCGCCATCGAGGACGTGAGTCTCGACGTCCGCGAAGGTGAGGTGGTCGGGGTGGTGGGCTCCGTCGGAGCCGGCAAATCCACCCTGGGGATGCTCCTGGTGCGCTTGCTCGACGCCGATGGGGGGACGGTCAGCTTCGACGGCGCCGATCTGCTGGCCGCCAGAGGAGATGAGCTCAAGAAGCTCCGAGCCCGGCTCCAGATGCTGTTCCAGGATCCCTTCGAGGCGCTTTCGGGTCGACTCACCGTCGGCCAGATCGTGCGCGAACCACTCGACGTCCAGGAGGTTGGTGACGTCGGGACGCGTGACGCCACCGTCCGCCGGACACTCGCCGAGTGCCGTTTGCCCACCAGCGAGGCCTTCCTCGCCCGTCACCCGCACGAGCTCTCGGGCGGCCAGCTGCAGCGGGTGGCACTTGCCCGCGCCCTGGTTCTGGAGCCCAGGCTCCTGGTTGCCGACGAGGCGGTTTCGATGCTCGATCCCAGCGAGCAGACGAACATGCTCCAGCTGCTCAAGCAGCTCCAGGCGGAGCGGGGGATGGCGATGGTGTTCATCTCCCACAACCTGTCGGTGGTGCTCCGGATCGCCGACCGGATCCTCGTCCTGGACCGCGGCCGAGTCGTGGAGGAGGGGCCGGGGAGCAGTCTGCTGGTCTCGCCGCGACATCCCGTGACGCACGCCTTGCTGGCAGCGTCCGGCCGCGACCTCCTCTTCTCCGGCAACGGCGCCGCCGGTTCCCATGCCCAGACCGAGCTGAACGACCTCGAGATGCTGACCCCAGGAGGACAACGGCCATGATCGACGAGCAGACCCTGGAGCGGGTGGTGGAGTTCCACGGCCACATGTGCCCGGGCCTGGCGATGGGCGTACAGGCCGCCACGATTGCCTTGCGCGAGATCGGCGCTCATGCCAGGGACGAAGAGGTCGTGGCCGTGGTCGAGACGGACATGTGCGCCGTCGACGCGATCCAGTTCCTCACCGGCTGCACGTTCGGAAAGGGCAATCTCATCCATCGTGACTGGGGCAAGAACGCCTACAGCTTCTACCGCCGCTCCGACGGCCGGGCGATCCGGATTTCTGGTCGGCCGGATGCGTGGCAACGCGACCCGGAGCACCAGGAGCTGTTCGCCCGCGTCAGGGCCGGCCAGGCCAGTGACGCGGAGCGGGCACGATTCGAGGAGCTGCACGTGGCCCAGGCCCGCAAGGTCCTGGGGGCTGACCCGGATACGCTCTACAGACTGGAGGAGATTCCGGGACCGCTGCCGCGCAAGGCCCGCATCCACGCCACGATCCTGTGTGCGGAGTGCGGCGAGGGCGCGATGGAGACGCGGGTGCACCGCCTCGACGGACGCGAGCTGTGCACGCCATGCTTCGAGGCGGCGATGGCCCCGGAATAGCGGGTCGCGGCTCCGGCTCCGACCGACCGCGGAGGTCAGGGTCAGAGCGGACGCGTCATCGGCTGCCCCTTGCCGTGACCCGATCGACGGCTTCCCACCGACCGCGGTGGTGAGGCGTGGCGCCACGTGCGAGACCGAACTGCCTGGCCCGAAAGCGCTGGCCGGGGTCTTGACTCGGGCGCTACGATCCCCTTGTTGGGACGCTGCCCTATAGCTGTGCGATGACCGTAGTCCGGCGTCGTCGCACCCCGATCTGGAGCGACCCGTGCAGCAATTACCCGTTTTCGAGGCCGCGGAAACCGACGAGGCATCGGCGGGCTGTCGCTGCGATGGGGGCCAGCCCAAGAACTTCGCTCGCCCGTGTCTCCTCCTGCTGCTGTCCGAGGCACCCGCACACGGCTACGAGCTGATCGACCGGATGCGTCCGTTCGGGTTCGACATCGGCGACCCGGCGAGCATCTACAAGACTCTCCGGCAGATGGAACGCGACGGGATCGTATCGTCGCAGTGGGAGCTGCCGAACCGCGGTCCCGCGCGCCGGGTCTACGCCCTGACCTCCGACGGTCGCGATCTCCTCGACGCTTGGGCGCACACGCTCGAGCGTAACCGCGCCGTCCTCGATGCCTTCCTGGCGCGCTTCCGCGCGACTGTTGGCGACGAACCCTCCCCCCGGCCCGATCGCGCCCCCGATCGCACCACCGTTCGCACCAACAGCGACATGCTCGAGAGGATTGGAGGCCTGACATGAGGATCGCGCTGACCGGCAAGGGCGGCTCGGGCAAGACAACCCTCGCCGCCACGCTCGCCCGGGTCTACGCCCGCCGGGGCTATCGGGTCAACGCCCTCGATGGCGATCCGAACCCCAACCTGGCAGCGGCGATCGGGGTGAGCGATGAGCAGGCCGCGCGACTCCGGCGGGTCCCTCGCGAAGCGATCCTGGAAGAGCGCACCGATGACGCGGGACATGCCCGGCTGCAGCTGACCAGACCGCTCGCCGAGATCCTCCAGGAGTACGGCGCGACGGGGCCCGACGATGTCGGGGTCCTGACGATGACCGGCCTCCTGGGGGCGGGGCGGGGCTGCATCTGCGGACAGCATTCGGCGGTGCGAGATGTCATGGAGCAGCTCGCCTCGAGCGAGGCGCGCGAGATCACGATCCTCGACACCGAGGCGTCGGTCGAGCATCTGTCGCGCGGCACGGTCCGCAACGTCGATGCCCTGCTCGTCGTCACCGAGCCGTACTATCGATCGCTCGAGACCGCCGGCCGGGTTGTCCCGCTCGCCCATGAGCTGGGGCTGCCCGCGGTCTGGGTCGTGGCCAACAAGGTCCGCGATGGGCGGGACAGCGAGGCGATCTTCCAGTACGGCGCCGGGCACGGGTTCGAGATCATCGCGGCCATCCCGTTCGATGCTCACGTCGCCGAGGCCGATCAACTGGGTCGTTCGGTGATCGACCACGCCCCGGACGCGGCCGCGGTGGCGGCGATCGGTGCGCTCGCCGACGTCATCGAGGACCGGCTTGGAGCAGCGGTCCGGACGAACTGACGACGTTCACTCCAGGAGGTGTCCCAGATGACGGTCATCGATTCCGGACGCGCGGCTGGCCAGCCGATGTCGCAGGTCGGAAATGTGGCCGGGGTGAGCCAGGAGGCGTGGGCGACCTCGATCGCTGCCAAGGTCGGCCCGCGGACGAAGATCGGCGCGTTCGAACAGGTCCACGTCTTCTGGCTGGCGGGAATGAGCTGTGACGGCTGCTCGATCGCCGTCCTGGGCGCGACGGCACCGTCCGTCGAGAGCCTGCTGACGGGGTCGCTGCCCGGCGTCCCGATCGTGTTCCTCCATCACACCGCCGTCCAGCTCGAGGCCGGGGACGCCTACATGGAACCGATGTGGCGGGCATGGCGCGGCGAGCTCGGCGCTCCCTACGTCGTGGTCTATGAAGGCTCGCTGGCCGACGAGTCGCTGGCCGGGAACGACGGCGGCTACTGGTCGGCGGTCGGCGAGGAGGAGGTCGACGGCCGGCTCCGCCAGGTCCCGTCCGCCGAGTGGGTCCGTCGGCTCGCGCCGGGCGCCGCTGCGGTCATTGCGATCGGCACGTGCGCCACCTGGGGTGGAATCCCCGCGGCATTCGGCAACGTGACCGGGTCGATGGGGATGATGGACTTCCTGGGCAAAGACTACCGGAGTGCTCTGGGTCTGCCGGTCGTCAACATCCCGGGCTGCTCCCCGGTTGGCGACAACTTCACCGAGACGGTCGCCGCGGTCCTGCTCTTCCTGCAGGGCGTCGGGCCGCTGCCCGAGTTCGATGAGCTCGGCCGGCCGGCCTGGTTGTTCGGCGAGACCGTCCACCGGAACTGCACCCGCGCCGGCTACTACGAGGAGGGCACCTTTGCCGAGGCATACGGCGACAAGGAGTGCCTCGTCGAGATCGGCTGCTGGGGCCCGGTGGTGAACTGCAACATCACCAGCCGGGGCGCGATCAACCACGTCGGCGGCTGCATGAACGTGGGAGGGGTGTGCATCGGGTGCACGATGCCCGGGTTCCCGGACCGCTTCGCGCCCTTCTACAAGAAGCCGCCCGGCTCGACCTTCTCGGCCAGCGGCGCCAAGCTCACCGGCCTGTTCATCCGACCGCTCCGCCGGGTCAGCCAGCGAGACCGTAACCGGACGGCTCGCTGGGACCGCGAGGGTGAGATCCCGAGCGCCTGGGGGGCGCCGCCGCGACGGACGTTCGTGGATCGCCTCGTCCACGTCGGGTACGACTGGATCCGCCATTCCGGTACGGCGGCCAAGGATCGGTAGCCACCGAGGAGGTCTCCCACCATGGATCCCACGACGCTCTGGCTGGCAACACTCGGGATCGCCCTCGTGGTCGTCCTGATCGTGGCCGCGCTGTTGATCTGGATCGCCCGGGCCGCGGAGCGGATCGACGCGCACGCGCTCGCGATCTGGACGGTCGGCAAGAGCATCGCCGCCAACACCGTCCAGATCTGGCATCTGCAGAAGACGAACGAGACAGCCGGTGAGATTCTCGCCACGGCACGGACGATCGCCGCCGTCGCGAGCTCGATCGACGGCCGGCTCTCCCGGCTCTCGGCCGCGCTCCGCGGAGGCCGCGAATGATCGGCTTGCTGGCCGTGGTGACATTGGTCTACGCGGTCATCCTGGTCGTCGTCCTGGCGGTCAGCCTGATCACGATCGGGCGCGCGCTCTGGAGCATCGAGACGACGCTCGGCAGGATCTCGGCCGGCCTGAAGGTCGTCGAGCGGCAGACGGCGCCCCTGGGAGGCTACGTATCGGCGTTGAACGATGGGCTGGCCACCGTGTCGACCGGTCTCGGTTCGGTCGCCGGGCACCTGTCGGGGGCGGATGACGAGCTGGCGGTGGCGTTGGGCGAACCGGTCGCAGGAGCGGCGACCGCCAGGGTCGCGTAGGAGAGCCGTCATGGAAAGCCTCATCATCGTCGTCTGGGTGATCACGCTCGTGGGCGCGCTCGGCCTGACGGCCGTCCTCGTGGCCGAGGTCGTCCGGGTCGTCCATCACGTGCGCGAGATCGACCGGCTGGCCAAGGTCGCGCTCCCGGCGGCCGAGGGGATCGTCCGGAACACGGAGGTGATCGCCGCCCTGGAGGGGGTGCTGCCCATCGTCGGCCGCCTCGTCGCCGGAGCAGGGATCATCGACGCGACGTCCGCCTCGATCGCCCGCCGAATCGCGGCGGTCCGCCGCTCGTTGCCCGGGGTGGCCACCCGATGAACCTTCTGCTCGCAATCCTGTCCGGGGCCGCCCTGTGGCTGCTCCTGATCGTCCTGATCCTGTTCCTCGACCGCATTCGCAGGGCGCTCGCCGGGATCAATGCCTCGGTCTCGAAGATCGCCATGGGCGTCCGCGCCATCGAGGCCGAAACCGCCATCCTCCCGGCTGCCCTGCCGACCACGGCGACGACGTTGACCCAGATCACCGAGGGTGCCGAGGCTCTGGCCGGCATCCTCGGCTCGGCCGACGGCCATCTGGCTCAGCTCGCCCCGAAGGAGAGCTGACGATGTGCTTCAAGAACCTCCCGGTCGTCTTCGACGAGGCAGGCAAGGCCCACCTCCGTGAAGGGGTGGCCAATCCCTACCTCTATCGGCCGGAGCCGACCACGGCCGAGCGGCAGCAGCGGATCGAGGGACTGCTGGCCCGGAATGGCCACATCAAGGAGATCAGCATCGATCCGGTCACCCGGGTCGCCGGCGCCCTGGCCTTCCACAGTGTGGTCGATCTCGAGAACCGGACGGTCCACGATGCCCACTCGATGGCGACGCTGTTCCGCGGTTACGAGGTCATCCTGAAGGGTCGGGACCCGCGCGACGCGATCTTCATCTCATCCCGTGCCTGCGGGGTGTGCGGAGGGGTGCACGCCAACTGCTCGGCCGAGGCGATCGAGATGGCGTTCGGGGTCACGCCACCACCGATGGGCATCGTCGTTCGGAACCTCGGCCAAGCGGCCGAGTTCCTGTACGACCATCCTCTGCACCTGTTCCTGCTCGCCGGCCCGGACTACTCGGAGCCGATCGTCCGGGCAACGAATCCGGAGGTCTGGGCCCTCGCGGAGCAGTCCACGACCCGCCACGGAGCGGTCCACGGGTTCGCCCGGATGAGCGACATCATGACGGCGCTGACGCCGCTCTCCGGGTCGCTCTACCTCGAGGCATTCGAGATCACCCGCCGGGCGCGTGAGATGTGCGCCCTGATCTGGGGCAAGTACCCCCACCCTCAAACCATCGTGCCGGGCGGAATCAGCACGACGGTCACCACCCAGAACCTCAACGAGTATCAGATCCGGCTCTTCGAGCTGCTCGACCATGCCAAGCGGATGGCCCTCATCTGGGACGACATCTCCGAGTTCTTCTACGCGGCCAAGCCGGGCTACCGGCAGGTCGGCATCCGGCCCCGCAGCATGATCGACCTCGGGATTTGGGACCATCACGAGGCGTACGACGCGACCTATGCCAACGCCAACGCGTGGGGAGAACGGCGCTGGGCGACGCCGGGCGCGATGGTCGACGGGGAACTGCGAACGACCGACCTCCACCGGATCAACCTCGGCCTCGAGGAGTTCGTCGAGCACTCCTTCTACGAGCCCTGGGCGAACGGCGCGCCGAAGTTCGCGACCGATCCCCTGGGCAACCCACTCAGCCCGCACCACCCGTGGAACAAGGAGACGCTGCCCGCGCCGCAGGGCCGGAGCTGGAAGGAGAAGTACACCTGGTCCACGTCGCCGCGCTGGGACCGGGAGGTCCTCGAGGCCGGAGCCTATGCCCGGATCTGGATCACCGCGGCGGCCGGCAAAATCCCGTCGAACCCGTTCATCCAGGCGACCGGGACGAGCATGCGGATGACCATGCCCAAGGGCGCCCTGCCGGAGATGACGCTCGAGTGGATCATCCCCGCCGAGAACAACGCGATCGAGCGGAATCGCGCCCGGGCCTTCGCTCAGGCGTATTCGGCGCTCGTCTGCCTCAACAACCTGCTCGCCGCCTACGACCTGATCAAGAAGGGCGAGACGCGCGTCTCGACCGAGTTCACGGTCCCGCGTGACGAGCGGATCGGGGTCGGGCTGTGGGGCGCCGGACGGGGATATCTCGCCCACCACCTGACGATGGACAAGGGCGTGATCACGAACTACCAGATCAACACGCCGTCGACCACGAACGCCTCGCCGGTCGACCCGTTCGGCAAGCCGGGACCGTACGAAGAGGCGGTGATGAACACCCCGATCCTCGAGCAGTACGCCACGCCGGACGACTTCAAGGCGATCGATATCCTGCGCACGATCCGGAGCTTCGACCCGTGCATGCCGTGCACGACTCATGTGTACGCAGGCTCCAAGACGATCGTCCAGGAAGTCACGACGTGCGCCTGCGAGCTCGACGAGTAGCGCCATGGTCGGGCTGCCCAGCGAGGCGATCACGGTTCCGACCACGGCGGCGACCCGACGCGTGCTCGTCGCTGGGGTCGGCTACACGAACCTCCGCGATCTGTCCTTCGGCCCCCATCTGGTCGAGCGCCTCCGCTCCGGTGTCTGGCCCCCCGGGGTCGACGTCGAGGACCTGAGCGCCGGGGCGATCCACGTGCTGCACGCGCTTCAGGCGAGCCCGCCCTACGCGGCGGCCATCCTCGTGGCGGGCATCCGGCGGGGCGACCCACCGGGCACCGTGCGACGCTCTCACTGGATGCATCCACCTCGCCCGACCGAGGAGGTCCAGGAACGGATCGGCGAGGCGCTCACCGGGATCATCAGCCTCGACACCCTGCTGACGGTGCTCGATCATTTTGGGGCCCTGCCCGACGACACGCTGGTCATCGAGGTCGAGCCCCGCGACGAGGGCTGGGGCGCGGAGCTGAGTCCGCCGGTTGAAGCGGCGGTCAGCCAGGTCGACCGGTTCGTCCGTGAAGCGGTGGCGGAGGCCCTGGCGTGACCGCGCAGCACCGGACCGGCGGACGGCCCGAGGGCAGGGAGGCGCTCGAGGCCCTCTACTGGCGATCGGAGATCCTCCAGGCGATGTACTGGATGCGTGGCGAAGGGCTCGCCTCTGACGTGGATCCCCTCGAGCTCGCCATGTTCCTCGCGGCTCAGCCGCCGGTCGTCCATCGGCAGCTCGAGCTGCTGACGGTGGACGGGTACGTCGCGCGCACCCCCGGGCGACTGGCCCGCTACGAGCTCACGCCGCTCGGTGCGCAGGAGGGGGGACGCAGCTTCCGCGACGAGTTCGGTGGACTGACCAGAGCCGGGCATGGTGAGTGCGGACCGGGATGCTGGTGCCAGGACCCAAAGCGGGCCGCGGACCCGTGCCCGGGACGGACAGAGGTCGGGCATGGAGCCTGAGGTGCTGCCGGAACGGTTGGCGGACGAGCTCGATCGCCTCACCGACCTGATCGCCGGATTCGAGGCCGAGCCGGACGAGGCGCTCCGGGTCAGGGTCTTCGAGGTCCTGCGGTCGATCGACTATGTCCACCGCGTCGGGCTCCGCCGACTCTGGGAGTTGCTGACCATCGCCGGCCTGCAGGCTCGGGCCCTCGACGACCCCGAGGTGAAGCTGCTGTTCGACCTGTACGACCTGGAAGAGGGCGGCGAGCGCCAGCGGGCCGAGGCCGTCCTCGCGCCCGTCATGCCGTACATCGAGTCGCACGGGGGCAGCCTGACCGTGGTCGAGGCGGAGGGCGGCGTGGTCACGGTCCGGCTCTCGGGCGCCTGCTCCGGTTGCCAGGGATCGAGCGCGACCCTCCGCCATGTCGTCGAGGGTGCCCTGCGTAACGGACTGCCCGACTTCGAACGGCTGGAGGTCGTCGAGGCGCCGGCCGACCGCCCCGGACGCACCCACGGGCCCGCCGGCGCGGCGGCGATGCCCGGGTTCATCCCGGTCGACAGCCTCCGGCCGCGGGCGCGACCAGCTCTGGTCTGGGAGCGGGCCTTCGAGGCCAGCGAGCTCGCGCCGGGAACGGTCCGGCGGGTCGTGATCAACGGGGAGGCGGTCATCGTCACCAACCTCGACGGCGAGTTCTATGCCTACCGCGACGGCTGTCCGGGAAGTGCCCTGACCCTCGGGTCGTCGACGGTCGAGTCGGGTGTGCTGGTCTGCCCGTGGCACGGCTGCCGGTTCGATCTTCGAGGCGGGCGCCGGCTCGCGTCCGACGGGCCCGGGCTTGTGGTCGTACCGATCGCCGTCGACGCCGGCGAGGTACGGATCGGTTCGCTGGTCGGGGCCGCGGCGTGAGCGGTCGCATTCTCGTCGCCTGTGTCGGCAACCTCCTCCGCCACGACGACGGCTTCGGGGTCGCCGTGGCCCGCGAGCTCGAGGCCCGAGGCCTCCCGGACGGTGTGGATCTGATCGAGACCGGTATCGGCGGGATGACCGTCGTCCAGCAGCTGATGAGCGGATACGAGGCGCTCGTCGTCGTGGACGCGGTCGATCGGGACGCGCCGGCCGGAACCCTGTGGGTGTTCGAGCCGGACGTCGAGGATCCATCGGAGATCGACCGGGACGAGTGGCGGGCGCTGTTCCAGAACCTTCACCTCGCCGAGCCGCATCGGATCTTCCTGCTGGCCCGGTCCCTCGGCGCCCTGCCGCCGATCGTCCGGATCGTGGGCTGCCAACCGGAGGACATCGACACGATGGACGAGCGGCTCAGCCCGGCCGTCGCGCGGGCGGTTCCTGCGGCCGCCGATCGGGTCTGCTCGATCCTGAGCGCGGCGATGGCCGCGGCGGCGGGCTGAGCGGCCGGATCGAGGAGAACGACCGATGTGCATCGAGCTTCCCGGACGCGTCGTCGAACTCCCGGCGGATCGACCGGACGTGGCCCGGATCGACGTGGCGGGCGTGATCAAGCCGGTTCACCTCGGTCTGCTCGATGGTGGTCCGCCGAGGATCGGCGACTGGCTGGCGACCCATCTCGGGTTCGCGGTGGCGAAGATCACGGAGGCGGAGGCCGCCGAGGCGATCGCGTTCGCCCAGGGCGGTTCCTGGGACTCGGAATTCGACGAGCTGTTGGCCGCCGCGGGGGAGGCGAACGGGACCGCGGCGTCCGGGCTGAGGGTCGACCATGCGGTCGCCCAGGAGGGCAGACGATGACCAGACGTGACCCCGGACCTCCACCGCCAGAGGCGCACCGGGCTGGCCTCGAGCCGGCCGCCGCCCCATCGGTCCTCGGATGGCGGACCAGCGTCCCGGCCCCAGAGCCCGACCCGGTCGTTGCCGGGGCGACGCTGTTCGCCCGATACGCTTACCCGCCGAACGAGCTCGGCTACTGCGGCCCGCCCGACAGCCGCGCCGTGCTCGAGTACGGTGCCGCCGGCGTCGTCGACCCGGGGCTCGCCCAGCTCGCCCGGGGCTTTGCCGGGGCCTGGCCGTATCTCGAGCTGATCGCCAGGGCGACCGGCATCCCCGATCCCCTCGATCGGCGCGTCGTCGAAGCGTACTGGATCGGGAACGCGCTCCTCGACCGGGTCGACATGACCCTGTTCGGCAATTCGCTGGTCGAGCGTTTCCGTCGACGGGCGGGCGCCCGGTGGGGATATCTTGCGGAGGCGATCCCCGAAGGGGTCGTCCCTCAC
>JAKAHU010000339.1 GCA_021825385.1 Chloroflexota bacterium
AGGCGGGCGCCCGTCCAGCGCGGAGCTGGCCGAGGCCCTGGCTGCCGCGCGCGAGCTGGAGGCCCTGGCCTCTGCCGGCGAGGTGCGGCCATCAGCCGAGTTCGTCGAGCGGGTGATGGCGGTGCTGGCCGAGGAGCCGCTGCCCGCTCCGGCCGTGGCCGCGGGGATGGCGGCCCGCGCCGGCCGCCTGGGCGTTGCCCTGGGCGCCCTCGTGGACCTGTGGCGGGTGGCCTGGAGCGGCGGGCGCCCGCTGGCGGTGCGGGCGCAGGCGCTCGCCTTCGTGCTCGTGGTCCTCCTCGCGGCGGGTTCTCTGGGCGGTCTCGCCGCGGCCGGTGCCTGGAGCGTACTCTCGCCGGCCCGGCCGCCGGAGCTCTCGCCGGCGGTCTCGCCCGTGCTGGCGCCCAGCCCGTCGCCCTCGGCGTTGCCGCCAGCCACCCAGCCGACTGAGCCGAGCCCGAGCCCGGAGCCGTCCAGCTCGGCCGAGCCCAGCAGCACGCCGGCCTTGTCGCCCGCGCCGTCGCCGCGCCAGAGCCCGACGCCGGGCCCGACCCGGACGCCACGCCCGACCACGACCACGACCCCAAGCCCGAGCCCGACCCCGAGCCCGTCGAAGACACCGGAACCGTCCGAGACCCCGCAGCCGACCTCGAGTGACGACCACGGCGGGAGTTCGACCGCCCCGCCCACGGCCGAAAGCTGACCAGGAGCTGACCCGGGGCTGACCCGACCGCGACCCTGGGACGCCTGTCGCTCTCGTCGCCGCCGGGGGGCCTGGGCCGCCGGCGCCCCGGCCCGCACGGTTGCTCCCGGATCGGGCCTGGGCTACCCTGGGCGGCGTGATCGTGGTCGTCGGTTGCCCGAGCTACCGTCCGCCCGAGGGTGCCGGACCCGACGGGGTCGGCGGCATCGCGGCGGGGGTGGCCGCCGCGGCCGCCGCGGCCGGCGCAGAGGTGCAGCTCGTCGGTAGGATCGGCGACGATGCGGCCGGCGACGCCCTCGTCCTGGCCCTCGGGCGGGCCGGCGTGGGACACGCGGCGATGCTGCGCGATCCGGGCCACCCGACGCCGATCCTCGTTGCCGAAGCTGGCGCTGGCGACGATGACGCGCTCGCCGATCTGCCGGCCGGCGCGGCGCTGGTGGCGCAGGCCGCCCTCGACGAGGAACGCGGGCCGGGCGTGGTCGCGGGGACCGGCGAGGTCGTCCTGCCCGAGCGCCCGGATGAGCGTCCCCACCTCGAGGCCGCGGACATCGAGCTGGCCGTGCGCTACCTGCCCGAGGTCAGGGTGATCGTGGTCGCCATGGCACTCGACGAGGCCGCCGCCCGGGTCGTGGCCGAGGAGGCGGCCGCCACCGGGGCGGCGGTGATCGTGATCGTCGCGCCCGGGACGAGCATCCCGGACGCGCTGACGGGCGCGACCGTCCTCGAAGCGCCGGCGAGCGATCCCGATGGGGCCTTCGCCCGGCTGGTGGGCGCCTTCGCGGCGGCGCTCGATGCCGGTGCGTCTGCGGCCGAGGCGTTCCGCTCGGCTGCCGCCGGGGCGGGCTGGGAGAGCGCGAGCGCCTGATGGCGCGCCGGCCGCGCGTCCGGTGCCGGATCGGGTAGAGTCGGGCCGATGAATGACCTGCCCGGACCGGACTCGCGGGCCTCGCTCGTCGACCCCTCGATCGAAGGTCCGCTCGATCGGGCCATCGCCCTGGCCCTGCTCGACCGGGCCGACGAGCTGCTCGAGGCCGGCGACCTGGCCGAGGCAGCACGCCACTACCAGCGCGTGATCGGCTATCCCGAGCCGTCGATCACGGCCGCCGCGCTGCTCGGCCTGGCCACGGTCTACTACCGGGCCGACCAGGAGGACGCGGCGATCGAGGCCTGGCGACGCGTCCTCCAGCTACCCGAGACCCCGGGGACGTACCTGGCCTGGCGCCAGCTGGCGGCGGCCTACGTCCGGGCGGGCGACCTCGGCGCCGCGATCCGCGCCTACCGGGAGGCCGAGCGCCGGGCCCCCGTCGGCGACCGGGCCGAGATCGCGGCCCGGCTCGGCTGGCTGGCCAAGGAGACCGGGGATCAGGGCGCCGCACGGCGCTACTTCGCACGCAGCCGGACCGGGGTCGGGATGCCCTGGCTGACCTACGGGATCATCGCTCTGACGGTTTCGGTCTCGCTCCTGGCCAGCCTGCCCGACGGGTCGTTTCTGTTCGACCGGCTGCAACTGGACAAGCCGGCCGTCGCCAACGGCGAGTACTGGCGGCTGTTCACGGCCGCGCTGCTCCACGCTCCGTTCTTCGTCATGCCCTTCCACCTGATCTTCAACATGTATGCCCTGTACATCGCCGGCGGGCTCGTCGAGCAGCTCTACGGGTGGCGGGTCATGGCTCCGATGTACGTGTTGACGGCGGTCGGTGCCTCGACAGCCAGCTTCGTGCTCGGCGGTGACGTTCCCTCGGTCGGCGCGTCGGGGGCCGTGTTCGGCCTGTTCGGTGTCCTCCTGGCCGTCTCCCGGACCCACAACCCGATCCTCGATCGACGGGGCCAGGCGATCCTGGGCCAGATCGGGGGCCTGATCGCGATCAACCTGGTCATCGGCTTCCTCGTGCCCGGGATCGACAACCTGGCCCACCTGGGCGGGCTCGCCGCCGGGCTCTGGCTCGGCTTCCTGTTCGTGCCCGGCCAGGTGCCGACCCTGTCGGGGATGTGGCAGCGGCCCGGAGCGGCGGGGACTGGCGGGTGGACGCTCGGGCTGGGGCTCCGACTGCTCGGGGTGGTGGCCCTGGTCGTGGTCATCCTGGTCGGCCTGACGGTCGGGACGGAGGCCAGGCGCCCGAGCGGGGGGGCCGGACCGCCCGGCTCGGCCGCGGTCGAGCGACCGGCCGGCTGAGGCCGGGGCCGATCCAGCTCAGCCCGGAACGGGCCGAGCGACGACAGGCAGGACGACGCTCACGCGGGCGCCTCGGGGTGCCACGTTCTCGGCATGGACGGACCCGCCATGGGCGCGGACGAGTTCGCGCACGATCG
>JAKAHU010000085.1 GCA_021825385.1 Chloroflexota bacterium
GGGCCGGTCGCCCCGTCGCGTCTGGCCTGGTGATCGCCGGACCGAGCTTGGCCGGCCGGCCGCTCAGGCGGTCACGACCTGGCCGGCGGAGAAGATCGAGACCTGCGCCTCCTCCGGCAGCATGACCCCGAGGATCTTCTGGAGGGCAAGGAGATGAACGCACGAACCCCAGCTCTCGAAGTAATGGCAGGTGCAGTGCCACGTTCCGGCGTCGAGACTGACATGGTGCGTGTCGTTGTCGCCGCGGAACGTGAGCGAGAGCCGGTCGATCGTCACCCGATCGAGCTCCCGGGCGTAGCGATTCGCCTTCTCGACCTTGCCGATGAGAGAGCTGTGCATCGCCGAGAACCTCCGTCGCCCGCTGGCGGGCACTGCCGGGGCCGCCGTCCGGTCATGCACCGTCGACCGGTGATGGCGGTCGCCGGGTCCACTGTACAGCTGCCGGCGGCCGTGGTCAGCCCCCGAACTGCCGGTCCCCTCGGGGTACGTTCGGCCGTGCCGGCACGAGGCCGCCGGGGGCCCCGGGCGGCCGCCGGAGGCCCCGGGTCGGCTGGCGGACGCTCGAGCGGCGGTCAGGCGATCAGAACATCCGTTCAGCCGCCTCGGTCAGGCGGCCCGCGTGCTCAGGGGGCGGAGGTTCCCTCACGGCCGTAGTCGTCCTCGAGGCGCACCACGTCGTCGAGCTCGGTGGTCGAGACCTCGATCAGCTCGACCCGCTCGAGCGCCTCGAAGCGGTGGCGCCGGCCGGTCGGGACGTGGCGATACCCGCCCGGACCGAGCTCGATCGTCCGGATGACGCCCTGGCCGTCCTCGAGCTGGAACCGCAACCGGCCGCTGACCACGAAGATCGACTCGTCCTTGCGCCGGTGGAGCTGGAGCGAGAGGCGCCGGCCCGCCTCGATCACGATCAGCTTGCCCACGTAGCGATCGGTCTGGGCCCAGATCAGCTCGTGACCCCACGGCTTGGCGACCCGCCGGGCCGGGCCGTCGTCCGCGGCCGCGGCCCTGTTCGCGCCGACATCCGCGCCGGTCCCGGACCGCCCGTCCGCCGGCCGCGCCGCCTCGTCCTTCACGTGCCGCGCACGAGCCGCTCGCCGGCCGCGATCATCGCCTCGCGGGCCTCCTCCGAGGTCGCCTCGACGTAGACCCGGACGAGCGGCTCGGTCCCGCTCGTGCGCACGAGCAGCCACGAGCCGTCGGCGACGAAGAACTTGTAGCCATCGTTCGTCTCGAGCAGGACGGTCCGGCTGACCGGTTGGCCGGCCAGCTCGGTCGGGCCGTGCTCGCGCAGGCCCTCGAGCAGGCGACGCTTCACGGCCGGGTAAGCGGAGCGATCGAAGTGGATATCGACCCGCCGGTAGAACGAGGGGCCGGCGATCGAGTGGAAGTGGCTGAGCGCGGCCGACACCGGCCAGCGGCCGGCCGCCTTCTCGCGCAGGAAGAGATCGAGCAGGAGGAGGTCGGCATAGATCCCGTCGCGCTCGGGCAGATGCATCCCGAACCCGAACCCGCCCGACTCCTCGCCGCCCATCATCGCCCCGGTCTCGATCATCTTCGGGCCGATGTATTTGAACCCGACCGAGGTCTCGTGAACGTCGATTCCGTAGCGCGCCCCGAGCCGCCCGGCCATCGAGGTGTTGTTCACGCTGACCACGACCGGCTGGCGGAGACCCCGGTGCTCGGCCAGGTAGTAGATCAACAGGCCGGTCACCTCGAGCTGGTGGATGAACACGCCCCGCTCGTCCGCCGCGCCGGCCCGGTCCGCGTCGCCATCGAGCAGGAGGCCCAGGTCGTAGCCGCCGCCGGCGACGATCCCGAGCGCCTCGTCGATGTTCGGCCGGATCGGCTCGGGGTTCACCCCGCCGAAGTACGGGTTGCGCTCGCGGTGGAGCTCGGTCACCCGGATCCGACCGCCGGCCAGGAGCCGACTGATCCAACCCGCCCCGGCGCCCCACATCGGTTCGACCAGGATGCTCACGTCGGCCGCCTTGAGAGCGTCGAGGTCGAGCGTCCGGCGGACGAACTGCTCGTAACCCGGGTAGGGGTCGAACCGCTCGACGAGTCCGGCCGCCTCGGCCTCGGCGAACGGGCGGCGCGGGATCGCCGTCCCGCCGTTCGCCGCGATCGCCGCCTCGAGCACGGCCAGGATCTCCGGCCCGGCGGCCGAGCCGGTGGGCGACTTCACCTTGAAGCCGTTGTCGGTCCACGGGTTGTGGCTGGCGGTGATCACGATCCCGGCCGCCGCCCCGCGCTGGACGACCTCGTACGAGCACATCTGGGTCGGGACGGCCTCGACCGCGAAGGCGACCTGGATGTCGTGGGCGAGCAGGACCTCGGCGGCCGCGGCGGCGAAGTGCTCGCTGGCGAAGCGTCGGTCGTAGGCCACGACCACGCCCCTGGCCTGCTCGCCGCGCTCGGTGACGTAGCGGGCCACCCCATCGGCGCAGCGCCGGACGTTCTCGAACGTGAACTCGTCGGCCACCCGCGCTCGCCAGCCGTCGGTGCCGAACACGATCCGGGCCGGTGCCGGCACCTCGGCGATGATGCTCACAGCTGTTCCGCCTCCCTGGCCGCGACCCGCTCGACGAGCGCCTCGACGATGGCCCGCCCGGGGCGGGCACCGGCGAGCAGCGCGCTCGGGCCGTTACCGTCGAGAATACCCCGGACCGGCCCCGCCTCGACACGCAGCCGGCCGTCGACCCGTCGGACGACCAGGTCGTCGGCCTCGGCCTCGACCGGCTCGCCGGCCTGGACGATCCGACCGGTGCCGCTCACCCCGAGCGCGGCCAGGAGGGCCGTCCAGCTCCCGATGTCACTCCAGCCGACGTCCATCGTGACCATGACCACCTGGCCGGCGGCCGCAGCCGGCTCCATCACGGCGTAGTCGATCGAGGTGGCCCGGACGTCCTGGTAGGCCGAGGCGAGCGCTCCTCCGGCGTGGGCGGAGGCGACGGCCTCGAGGATGTCCGGGGCATGTCCGGCCAGGGCGGCCATGATCGCCCGGCGGCGCCACAGGAAAATGCCGGCGTTCCAGGCCACGCCCGGGATCGCCAACAGCTCTCGCGCCCGTTCGAGGGTCGGTTTCTCCTCGAACGCGGCCAGGGGATGGGCGCGCAGGCCGTCGACCTGCTCGGTGCGCTCGAGGATCGGGCGCAGGTAGCCGTACTCGGTGGCCGGCCGGTCCGCCCGCACCCCGACCGTCACGAGCGGCGACCCGACCCAGGGGCTACCCTGGGCGACCCTGGCCGCGGCGCGCAGCACCGCCCGGAACCGCTCCTCGTCGGCGATCTGGTGGTCGGCCGGCAGGACGGCCATCACCTCCTCGGCGGGACGGTCGATGGCCACCGCGGCAAGGGCGATCGCGGCGGCCGTGTTCCGGCCGGCCGGCTCCTCGAGGACGGTCACGCCCGGGGCCTGGTCACGAACGAACCGCGTGTAGCGCCGGTCCGCGACCACGAAGACGTCCCCCGGGCCGAGGCCGAGGCCGTCGCCCTCGAACAGGCGACGGATCGTCCGTTGGAAGAGTGTCTCCTCGCCGAGCAGGGGGATGAACGGCTTTGGCCGGTCCGGGCTGCTGAGCGGCCAGAGGCGGGTGCCACCCCCGCCGGCCATGATCACGACGTACATCGGAGGCGATGATACGGGCCCGGGCGATGGCGCGGGTGCCACGCCGGACCGCGCCGATCCGGCCCGCGGGCTGGGCACGCTCCCGGCGTGCCGGGGCCCGGCCCCAGGGGCGTCCGGCCCGGAACGTACCGGGGTCCGCCTGGAGACCGGCGCCGCGTTGACGCGACCGGAGCCGCCCTCGTAGGATGCGCCCACTCGCCGTCCCCGCGAGCCAGCGCCATCCCAGGCCCTCCAGGCCAGCGATCCCGATCGAGGTTCCCCGTGACCGTCCCGTTCGCGCCACTCCAGACCAGCCCCGCCACCCCACCGGCCACGGTCCTCACCCCAGCCGGGGGCGCGGTCGCCGCGGGCGGGCTGTCGGTGAGCGCCGGCGGCGGGGACGGCCCGAGTCCCGACGTCGAGATCCTCGAGGTCACGAAGCGCTTCGGGGCGGTCACCGCGGTCGACCACATGACCCTCCGGATCGCGCGCGGCGAGTTCTACAGCTTCCTCGGGCCCTCGGGCTGCGGCAAGACGACGACCCTGCGGATGATTGCCGGTTTCGAGCAGCCGAGCGAGGGCGAGATCCTCCTGGCCGGCCAGCCGATTGCCGGCGTGCCCCCCTACCGGCGGAACGTGAACACGGTGTTCCAGCACTACGCGCTCTTCCCGCACATGAACGTCGCCCAGAACGTGGGCTACGGGCTGCGCCAGCGCAAGGTCTCGAAGCTCGAGGAGGAGCGCCGGGTGGGCGAGGCGCTCGAGCTCGTCCGTCTGGCCGGCTACGGTCGGCGCCGGACATGGGAGCTGTCGGGCGGTCAGCAGCAGCGGGTGGCGCTCGCCCGCGCCCTGGTCAACCAGCCAACCGTCCTCCTGCTCGATGAGCCGCTCGGCGCGCTCGACCGCCAGCTGCGCCACGAGATGCAGCTCGAGCTCAAGGAGCTCCAGCAGCGGGTCGGGATCACGTTCGTGTACGTGACCCACGACCAGGAGGAGGCGCTCACGATGAGCGACGTGATCGTGGTCATGCGCGACGGCCGGATCCAGCAGCAGGGCGCCCCGGAGGCGCTCTACCAGCGCCCGGTCAACCGGTTCGTGGCCGGGTTCATCGGCAGCTCGAACTTCCTTCCGGCAACCCTCGTCGGGCACGACCTGGCGACCGGGCGGGCCCGGATCGAGATCGCCGGCCTGGCCGTGGGAGGGATCGTGACCGACCCGGAGGCCCGGCCGGCCGCCGGCACCCGGCTGACGATCGCCATCCGGCCCGAACGGTTCCGGCTCGAACCGGCCGGCGGCGGTGAGGTGACCGAGGTCCGGGACGGCTGGCTGCGGGTGCCGGGCCGGGTCAGCCAGGGGACGTACCTGGGCGATCAGACCGAGTACCGCGTCAGTGCCGACGGCCTCGGCGAGCTCGTCGTCCGCCGCCAGAACGAGACGGCCGACTCGCAGGCGCGGGCCTTCGGTCCGGGCGAGCCGGTCGTCGTCGCCTGGCACGAGGAGGCGAACCTGGTCCTCGCCGGCTGACCGGTTCACCCACCCCGGCGCCGGCTGGGCTCGCGGCCCGCGGGTGCGGGCCGGCCCGGCTCAGAAGCTCGGCGGGGTCAGGACGAAGATCGCGCGGGCGGGCCCGTCCCCCACGTTCCGAGCCAGATGCGGCGTCCGGCCCGGGTAGGTGACGGCGTCGCCGGCCTCGAGCAGGTACGTCTCGGCCCCGATCGTCACCTCGAGCCGGCCCTCGAGGAGGAGCAGGCACTCTTCATCGGCCTCGTGCTCGAAGGGCGCCTCGGCGCTCCGCCCGCCCGGCTCGAACGTGCTGATCGCGACCTGGAGCAGCCCCTCCTGGCCGGAGGTGACGTACTCGTCGACCTCGCCCAGCCCGCGCAGGCGGATCGTCCGCCGCTCGTCGTGACGGACGAGCCGGCCGGTTGGCGGGACGCCGTCGAAGAGCTGGCCGATCGTGACCCCGAGCACCTCGGCGATCCGGGCCAGCGAACCGATCGACGGGCTGGCCCGGCCACGCTCGACCTGAGAAATGAAACTGGGCGTCAGCCCCGAGCGCCCGGCGACCTCGCGCAGCGACAGCGACTGCTTCGCCCGGAGCTGCCGAACCCGCGCCCCGAGCTCGATCTCGACCGGCGGCACGTTCACCCCCTGAGCTCACTGTTGTCCGGATCGTAGCGCGGGGCGGGTATCGCCGCGGCCTCCGGATCGCCGACCCCGACCGGCCGGCCGTGAACGGGCTCCCCGCCCGACGGGACCGTCCGGTCGACCTCATCCGCCAGCCAGGCCAGCGCTGGCTCGAGCCCGCGCTCATCCCGGACCGGGAGGGGAGCCCGACCGCTGGAGTCGCCCGGATCGAACCGGACCACGCGTTCGAGTCCGGCCGCGTGCCAGATCGAGCCGCTCGTCAGCCCGCCGTGCCCGACGGTCACGTCGGTCCGGCCGAGACGGAGGAGCTGGTGGGGCAGGCTGAGACCGGCGCCGCCGCCGCCCCGCAGCCGGCGTTGCCGCCACCGATGACGATTACTCGACTCTGCTGGCCCACGCCGTCCTCCCTCTCCCGGTGACTCCGCCCGTTCGCTCGCCGTTGCGGCCCGCTGTGCAGTAACACTACATCAGCGAGCACGGTTCCCGTTGAACCGCCATCAGAACCGAACCACGAACGGCGCGGGGGTGCCGTGAAGATCACCATTGACCGATCGTCCCAGGACCCCTACCATGCGCGCCCATAAAGCGCCACTACATGGCGCCGGGGCATGGCCGGGCAAGCACGGACGGTGGGGCGGGCCGTCGCCGAGCTGGAGGAGCACGCAGTGGATCGCAGTGAGTTCCTGAAGCACTACCGCGCCTACCAGCGCGGCCACATCTCGCGCCGGACGTTCCTGCAGGTCACCGGTCTCGGAACGGCGGCGGCCGTGATCGCCGCCTGCGCCCCGAGCGCCACGACCAGTCCCGTCGCGAGCGAGGCGCCCTCGGCCGCCCCGACGACCGGCGCGGCGAGCGAGGCGCCCGCCGCGAGTGCGGGGATCGATCCGCTCGCCGACTGGACTCCGCCCCAGGGGGTCAGCCTCGGCGACACCCTCGAGCTGACGACCTGGCCGAACTACCACGACCCGAAGACCCTCGACCGGTTCACCGAGTTGACCGGGGTGAAGATCAACGTTACGGTCTTCGGCTCGAACGAGGAGATGCTGGCCAAGCTCCAGGCCGGGGGCACCGGCTGGGACGTCCTCGTCCCGACGAACTACACGTTCGAGACCTACGGCAAGCTCAAGCTCCTCGAGCCGCTCGACCTGGCCAAGATCCCGCGCTTCGATCCCTCGCGCTACGAGGCGCGCTTCCTGATGCCGGCCCACTACCCGGCCGGCTCACCGGACCTGTACGGGATCAACAAGGACTGGGGCACGACCGGCTACGTGATCAACACGAAGAACGTGACCAAGCCGATGACCAGCTGGAAGGACTTCTGGGATCTGGCCCGGTCCGACTACAGCGGCAAGGTGACGATCCACGACTACCAGCTGACCGCGATCGGCAACGCCCTGAAGTACTACGGCTACTCGTTCAACTCGGTCGACCCCAAGGAGCTGGCCGACGCCGAGAAGCTCCTCCTGGACGTGAAGCCGCATCTGTTCGCGATCACCAGCGACTACCAGCCGGCGATGCGCAACCGGGACGCCTGGATCGCGATGGCCTGGACCGGTGACGCCGTCCAGCTCAACCGCGACATCCCCGAGATCCAGTACGTGATCGGCAAGGAGGGCGGCGAAATCTGGTCCGACTTCTTCGCCATCGTGGCCAACGCGCCCCACCGCGAGGCGGCCTACGCGTTCCTCGACTACATGGCGACCCCGAAGGTCGCGGCCAAGGATGCCGAGTTCCACGGCTACCCGGTCGTGGACTCCGCGGCGATCGAGCTGCTGCCGGACTCGATGAAGTCCAACCCGATCGTCTACCCGCCGGCCGACCAGCTCGAGCCACTCGAGTTCGGCGCCGCCGTGACCCTCACCGACCCGAACCGGGCCGAGCTCTGGGCGCGCGTCAAGTCGGCCTGAGCCCGACCCCGCCAAGGGGACAGACGGCCGCCCCCGCGGCCGTCTGTCCCCGCCGTCCCGCATCGAGCGGACCGCAGCCGTGACCCCTCCCAGCCTCGCCAGGGCCAGGGTCTCGCCCGCTGGACGGGAGGCCGCCGGCCGCTGGCGGGTCCGCCTGGCAACGGCGCTGATGCTGGCCCCGATGAGCGCCTGGTATTTCTTCCTGCTCGTCGTGCCGCTCGGCATCCTGCTCGTGTTCAGCGTCGGCGAGCGGGCCCCCGAAGGTGGTTACCAGCCCGGCTTGACCCTCGACAACTACGTCAACCTCTCGACCCGGGCGACCGCCTTCGGCAACACCATCTGGATGGCCGCCGCCGGCACGATCCTGTGCATCCTCGTTGGCTACCCGCTCGCCTACTACCTCGCCACCCGGGCCGGGAACAAGAAGACGGTCCTGCTCATCCTGGTCATCGTCCCGTTCTGGACGAGCTTCTTGATCCGGACCTACGCCTGGCTGACGATCCTCGGCAACACCGGGATCCCGGCCCTTCTCGAGGCCGCCGGCCTGGGCAGGATCGTGCTCCTGAACACGCCCTTCGCGGTCATGCTCGGGATCGTCTACAACTACCTGCCGCTGATGGTCTTCCCGCTCTTCGTCAGCCTCGAACGGCTCGACAAGCGGCTGCTCGAGGCCTCGAAGGACCTCGGGGCCGGCCGCTGGGCGACCTTCCGCCAGGTGACCCTGCCGCTCACCCTACCCGGCCTCCTGAGCGGCGCGATCCTCGTCTTCATCCCGATCATGGGCGAGTACCTGATCCCGGCTCTGCTGGGCGGAGGCAAGGTCTTCTTCGTCGGCAACGCCCTGTTCGACATGTACCTCCAGTCGCGGAACTGGCCGTTCGGATCGGCCGCCGCGATCGGGCTGATCCTGGTCGTCCTCGTGGCGGTCAGCTTCTACCTCTGGTTCGGCTCGCGCGGCCGGGTCGAGCGCCAGGTGTCGCTCCTGTGAGCGGGGGCACAGGGGTCGGTCGGATCGGTGCCGGCCAGACGGGCGCCGGGCGACCGGACGCTCGGGGCAGGTTGGCGGATCGTCGGCCGCGGGCCGCCCTCGACCGGGCCGGGCGCTGGGTCGATGCGCTGTTCCGAAGCCACGCCACGCTCGTCTACGTCTTCCTCTACGTCCCGATCGCGCTCGTCGTCCTGTTCAGCTTCACCGCCGGAGAGCGGAGCGGCGAGCTCCGTGGCCTGTCGCTGCGCTGGTACGGCACGACCCTCGATGACCAGTTCGTCATCCGCGCCCTGGGCAACAGCCTCGTCGTCGCCTTCTCGACCTCGATGATCGCCACGACCTTCGGCACGATCGCCGCGCTCGCGCTCAGCCGCGCCCCGCGGGCGATGCGCACGGTGCTCGACGGGCTGACCTACGTCGCAATCATCATCCCGGGGATCGTGATCGGGATCGCCACCCTCCTGTTCTTCGTCAACCTCTTTGGCTGGATCAATCCCTGGATCGCCTGGCTCTGGTCCTCGCTCGGGCTGGGCGGCCGCCCGCTGGCGCTCGGCCAGGGGCTGCACACGGTCGTCGCGGCCCACGTCGTGTTCACGATGGCGATCGTGATCGTCCTCGTCCGGACCCGACTGGCCGGCATGGACCGCTCCCTGATCGAGGCCTCGGGCGATCTCTACGCCACGCCCTGGCGGACGTTCCGCCAGGTGACGCTGCCCCAGCTCGCACCGGCGATCCTGGCCGGGGCGCTCCTCGCCTTCACCTTCAGCTTCGACGATTTCGTGATCGCCTCGTTCGTCAGCGGGCCGGGCCAGCCGACGCTGCCGATGTACGTCTTCGCCTCGATCCGGCGGGGAATCACGCCGGAGATCAACGCGATCGCGACCCTGATCCTGCTCGTCACGCTGACGGTCCTGTTCGCCGTCCAGCTCATCTACCGGCGCCAGGCGCGCCAGGCCGAGGCGCTCCGGGCGGCCGCCGAGCGGGTCGAGGCCGAGTTCGAGGACCTCGCTCCCGGCGGCGCCGCGGCGGCGGCCTGAGACCCGACCCGGCGCCGGCGACAGCGCGGAGGTGACCTGATCATGGCCGACCGGTTCCCACTCGACAACGTCGATCGCTGGCGCGGCCCGACGGCGTCCCAGGCGGCCGGTCTGACCCTCGCCGCCGCGCGGGCGATCATCGACGCCGTCCAGACCGAGGCACGCGCTCTGGGCGTGGCGATGTCCTGTGCGGTCGTCGATTCGGGCGACCAGCTGGTCGCCTTCGAGCGGATGGACGCCGCCGACCTGGTCGGGATCACGCTCGCCCGGGACAAGGCGTTCACCGCCCTGACCAACCGGATGTCGACCGGCGAACTGGCCCCGATCACCCAGCCGAACACCGAGTTCTTCGGCTACCACACCGTCGCCGGCGGGCGCACGATCATCTTTGCCGGCGGCCTGCCGCTCGAGCGCGAGGGCGTGTTGGTCGGGGCGGTCGGGGTGAGCGGCGGCGACTCGGTCCAGGACCAGCGCGCGGTCGAGGCGGGGGTCCGGGCCTTCGCCGAGACCTGAGGCGCGGCGGCCGCTCAGGCCCGAACGCCCGAGGCCCCTCGACCGGTGTCCCGCGCTCCCGATGGCTCGGCCACCCGGGGCACGACCGGGGCGATCGCCGGCGCCGGCAGTCCCGCCTCGGCCGCCAGCAGCTCGGCCTTGTCGGTCCGCTCCCAGGGCAGGTCGAGATCAGGCCGACCGAAGTGGCCGTAGGCAGCCGTCTGGCGGTAGATCGGCCGAAGGAGATCGAGCGCGGCGATGATGCTGGCCGGGCGGAGGTCGAAGTTGCGCTCGATCAGGGCGTGGATCTTCTCGTCGGGGACCCGGCCGGTGCCGAACGACTCGACCGACAGGGAGAGCGGCCGGGCGATCCCGATCCCGTAGGCAACCTCGAGCTCGAACCGGTCCGCCAGCCCGGCCGCGACGACATTCTTGGCCACCCAGCGGGCGGCGTACGCGGCCGAGCGATCGACCTTCGTTGGGTCCTTGCCGCTGAAGCAGCCGCCGCCGTGGCGGGCCATCCCGCCGTACGAGTCGACGATGATCTTGCGCCCGGTCAGGCCGGCGTCGCCCATCGGGCCACCGATCACGAACCGCCCGGTCGGGTTGACGTGCATGATCGGATCGCTCGGGCGAAGCGCCTTGTCGATCGAAGGCAGGATGACGGTCTCGACGATCTCCTGGCGCAGCCGCTCGGACCGGACATCGGGGTCGTGCTGGGCGGAGACGACGACCGTCCGGACACGCTTCGGCACGCCCCGCTCGTACTCGACCGTGACCTGGGTCTTGCCATCCGGGCGCAGGTACGGGAGCTGGCCACTGCGGCGGACCTCGGCCAGGCGGCGCGCGATCCGGTGGGCGAGGGCGATCGGCAGCGGCATCAGCTCGGGCGTCTCGCGGCAGGCGTAGCCGAACATCATCCCCTGGTCGCCGGCGCCGAGCTCGTGCCGGGGAGCGGCGTCCTGGCGAACCTCGAGCGCGGCGTCGACCCCGACCGCGATGTCCGGCGACTGCTCCTTGATGCTCACGAGCGTGCCGCAGGTGAGGTAGTCGAAGCCGTAGTCGGCCCGGGTGTAGCCGATATCCCGGACGGTGTCCCGGACCACCGACTGGAAGTCGACGTAGGTGGAGGTCGTGATCTCGCCGAGGACCATGACCAGGCCGGTCGTCGTCGCCGTCTCGCAGGCCACCCGTGCGTCCGGATCGTCGGCGATGATCGCGTCGAGGATCGCGTCCGAGATCTGGTCGCACATCTTGTCCGGGTGGCCCTCGGTGACCGACTCGGATGTGAACAGGTAATGCTCGGCGTCGACGATCGTGGCCATGTGTTCCTCCGGGGGGCGTCCGGGGCAGCGTACCACGGGCTCGCCCCGGACCAACCGAGCGACGGTCGCGGGCGGGTTGCAGATCGATCGCCGGCCGGCGGGCGGGCCCGCGGCCGGCTCTGCCGACCCGGCCCTAGGTCCCGTGGCGCCAGGAGGCGACGTACTCGGCCTGCTCCGGGGTGAGTGGGTCGAGGGTGATCCCGAGCGCGGCGAGCTTCAGCCGGGCGACCTCGCGGTCGATCGCCTCCGGGACGACGTAGACCCGGTTCTCGAGCTCGGCGTGATGGGCCGTGACGTACTCGGCCGAGAGCGCCTGGTTGGCGAAGCTCATGTCCATGACCGCCGCCGGGTGCCCCTCCGCCGCGCCGAGGTTGACCAGCCGCCCCTCGGCGATCAGGTGGAGCCGCTTGCCGCCGAGGTCGAACTCCTGGACGTTGTCGCGCACCTCCCGGACCTGACCCTCGGCCATCTGGCGCAGGGCCCGAAGGTCGATCTCGGCGTCGAAGTGGCCGCTGTTGGCCAGGAGCGCCCCGTCGCGCATCGCCTCGAAGTGCTCGCGCCGGAAGACGTTGACATTGCCCGTGGCGGTGATGAACAGCTCGCCCCAGGGCGCCGCCTGGCCGGCGGTCATGACCGCGAAGCCGTCCATCAGGGCCTCGATCGCCCGGACCGGGTCGACCTCGACGACGGCGACGTGGGCGCCCATGCCGGCCATCCGGGAGGCGATCCCCCGCCCCACCCAGCCGTAGCCGGCGATGACGACCCGGCGACCGGCGAGCAGGATGTTCGTCGCCCGCAGGATCCCGTCGACGGTCGACTGGCCGGTCCCGTAGCGGTTGTCGAAGAGGTGCTTGGTCTGGGCCTCGTTGACCGCCACGACCGGGAAGCCGAGCGCCCCATCGGCCGCCATCGCCTTCAGGCGGATCACCCCGGTGGTCGTCTCCTCGGTGCCCGCGTAGACCTCGTCGACCTGGGCCGGGCGCTCGCTGTGGAGGAGCGAGACGAGGTCGCAGCCGTCGTCCATCGTGATCTGAGGATGCGTGTCGGCGACCGCGTTCAGATGCGTGTAGTAGGTGGCGCGGTCCTCGCCGCGGCGGGCGAAGACGGGGATGCCGTAGACGGCCACGAGGGCCGCCGCGACGTCGTCCTTGGTCGACAACGGATTCGAGGCCGAGAGCGTCACCTGCGCCCCGCCGGCGGCGAGTGTCCGGACCAGGTTCGCCGTTTCGGTCGTGACGTGGAGGCAGGCTCCGACCCGGATCCCGGCCAGCGGGCGCTCGCGGCCAAAGCGCTCGCGGATCAGGCGCAGGACGGGCATCTCGCGCTCGGCCCACTCGATCCGGCGAACGCCCTCCTCGGCCAGACCGAGGTCGGCGACATCGTGGGGCGGCAGGGTGGCGGTCATGACAGGTGAGACTCCTTGCGCGGGGGAAAGAACCGGCGCAGCGGGCCGGGCAGGGGCCAGGGCGAACCAAGCCGGTGGACGAGGCGCTCCTCGAACCGGACGTGCTCCTGGTAGCCAAGCCGGCGGTAGGCCTGGAGAGCGGGCGGGTTGTCCGAGCGGACGTTCAGGACGACCTGGTCGCAGAAGCGGAGCAGTTCGGCGGTGACCGCGGCCGTGACCGCCTTGGCGTAGCCCCGGCCACGATAGTCGGCGTGGGTGAAGACGTTGCCCACGACGGCCAGCCGGGCCTCCCGGCTGATGACGTGCGTGCCGGCCGCGGCGACGAGGCGCCCGCCGACGCGGATCCCGTAGTACACGCCCTCGGCGATCGCGCTCGACGGCAGCCATGAGGCGAAGCCGAGCTGGTAGAGCCGGTTCAGCTCGCCGATCTCGACCGGCAGCAGCCGGTGCACCTCGGCCGGATAGGGACGGAAGCTGGCCCGGTCGACCCACATCCGGACCATCTGCGGCCCGGGCTCCACCCGGTAGTGGGCCGCGATCGCGGGCAGGTGCTCTGGCAGCGCGGCCACGTACGCCGCACGCGGCCGGATCAGCTCGCGCAGGATCGCCCCGACCCCGTCGCTGCGGCCCATGACGAAGACGGGTTGAGGCGCCAGCCCGCCATACTCGAGGACGACCGCGACCAACTCCTCGCCGGCCCAGGCGGCGCCCCATCTGGTCCGGGCAAACTCGCGGTCCTCGAGGTCGCAGATGGCGTACGCGGCGTACAGGCGGTCGCGTTCGAGGAAGGCGCGCAGAGCGACCCGATCGCTGATCGGCCGGACGGCCAGAGCGCCCTCGCGCCGGCCCGGAAGGGCGATCGTGGCCATCAGCGTGCGGTCCCGGGACCGGCCGGGGGCTCGGCC
>JAKAHU010000340.1 GCA_021825385.1 Chloroflexota bacterium
CGTCGCCGAGCTCGTCGCCCGGGCGCTTGCCCGTGCCGATGTCGCGGCCCAGGATGCCCAGCCGGGCGGGCCGTCGGCCGGCCAGCCGGGAGGCCGTGGGGCCCCTGGGCCCGCCCCCAAGCCCGGCTGATGCTGACCCAGCCGATCGACCGCGCGGTCGTGTTCCGCCGAGGCGATGCGCTCCGGCTGATCGTGGTCTCGCTCCTGCTGATCGGCGCTCTCACCGCGATCCTGGCCATCGACGTCGTTCCGACCGGGCTCGGGTTGCAGGTGGGCGACATCGCCCAGGGGAGCATCCGGGCTCCTCGGGCGATCACGTTCCAGAGTGAACTCCTGACCGAAGAGGCACGCGCCGCGGCTCGGGCGGCGGTCCCACCTCAGTACGACTACACCCCCGAGCGCGCCGCGACGATCGCCGCCGAGCAGGCCGCGGCCCTCGAGCGGGCGGTCTCTCCGGTCGATGCGGCGATGACGGCCGAGCTGGCGCCGGCGGCGCGGGCGGAGCTGCTCCGGACGGCCCTGCCCGGTCTCTCGGCCGAGGCGCGGGCGACGCTCCTCGGCCTGGCACCGGAGCGCTGGAAGGCCGTCCGCGCCGAGGCTGCCCGGGTCCTCGATCAGGTCGAACGGACGGAGTTGCGCGACACCGACGTCGCCGCGGCCCGGCGCGACCTGCCCTCCCGGATCCTGGGCGATCTGACCCCGGCCGAGCGCTCGCTCGCCGCGGAGATCGTCGCCCCGCTCCTCGTCCCGAACTCCTCGTACAGCGAGCTGCTGACCGAGCAGGCCCGCGCGGACGCCGAGCGGGCCGTGGCGCCGGTGATCGTCCGGATCCGCCAGAACGAGGTGATCGTCGACGCCGGGCACCCGATCAGCGCGGCCGACATGGAGAAGATCGACGCCTTCGGTCTCAACGAGTCGCGCCTCGACCTCGCCCGCCTGGCCGGCTGGTTCGTGGCCGCGATCCTGGTCGTCGGGCTGCTCCTGGCCTGGATCCAGCGCTTCCGGCCCGCCTTCTGGCATCGGAACAACGTCCTGCTCCTGCTCGGGCTGGTGCTCCTCTTCACGGCCTTCGCCCTCAAGCTGACCGCCGGTCGCTCGATCCTGCCCTTCTTCCTCCCCGTCGCCGCGGCCGGGATCCTGCTGGCGATCCTGCTCGACGCGGAGACCGCGACCGTCGTGATCGCGGCGATCGCCCTGATCGCCGGTCTGACCAACGGCAGCTCGCTCGAGCTCTCGACCTACATCCTCCTCGGCGGGCTGGCCGGGATCATCGCCATTCGGCGTGGCGACCGTCTCCAGTCATTCGTCCGGGCCGGCCTGGCCGTCCTGATCGTGAACGTCCTGGCCGTGACGACGTTCTCGCTCCTCGGCGAGCGCGACCTGACCGGTATCCTCCAGCTCTGGGGCGCGGCGGCGGCGGCGGCTGGCGGATCGGCCGTCGCGGCGGTCGGCAGCTTTGCCGTCCTGGGCAACCTGTTCGGCATCCTGACCGTCTTCCAGCTGCTCGAGTTGGCCAACCCGTCCCAGCCGCTCCTGCGCCGGCTCCTGGTCGAGACGCCGGGCACGTACCACCACTCGCTGATGGTCGGCAACCTCGCCGAGCGGGCGGCCGAGGCGATCGGGGCGGACCCGCTTCTGACCCGCGTCGCGGCCTACTACCACGACATCGGCAAGCTCGCCAACCCACTCGCCTTCATCGAGAACCAGGCCGGCGGGGAGAACATCCACGACCAGCTCGAACCCGAGGCGTCGGCCCAGATCCTGAAGCAACACGTGGTCGACGGGATCGACATCGCCTACCGGGCGCACCTGCCCAAGGCCCTGATCGCGTTCATTCCCCAGCACCACGGGACCGCGATCATGGGCTACTTCTACGGCAAGGCCCGCGAGCAGGCGGCCGCCCCGTTCGGGGGGCTGGGGACCCCCGAGGGCGCCCGGGCCGCAGACGCGGTCGATCCGCGCCGGTTCCGCCACGCCGGCCCGAAACCCCAATCGCGGGAGGCGGCCCTGATCATGCTCGCCGACGGGGTCGAGGCCTCGGTCCGCGCCCTCTCCTCGCGCGACGAACCCGCGATCCGGGCGATGGTCGAGCGGATCATCGAGGAGCGGCTGAGCGACGGCCAGTTCGACGAGTGCGACCTGACCCTGCGCGACCTCGAGCGGATCAGGGAGGCGTTCGTCGCCCAGCTTCGGGGCATGTACCACCAGCGGGTGGCCTACCCGGAGAGCAAGGTCGTCGAGCTCGAGTCCCGGCGAGGCGCCGGCGGTCGTGGCTGAACCGGGCCTCATCGTCGGATCGGCTGGCGCACGAGAGTCGGGCGGCCGGGCCGGGCCGACGGACCCGTCCCGGCCGGCGGGGGTCAGCCGGGCGATCTACCTCGCGCCGTGGCGGGTCGACCTCACCGTCCGTCCGGGCGCCGGGCGCCTGCTGCGCCGGGTCGGGCTCTCGCAGGCGGCCCTGGCGCGCGCGATCCGGGACGCGCTCGAGGCGGCCGGGGCACCGCGCCCGGCCTCGGTCGGGCTGATCCTGAGCGATGACGCCGAGCTGGCGGAGCTGAACGCCGCCCACCTGGGGAAGAGCGGGCCGACCGACGTCCTCTCGTTTCCCCTCCTGCCACCCGAGGCCTACCCGCCCCACGAGGGCGCGCCCGGGGGTGGACGACGAGGTGGAACGGGCGCGGCCACGTTCGCGGCCGGCGCGGGCATTGCCTTCACGCTGCCGCCCGGCGCCCGGCCGCACCTCGGCGACATCGTCGTCTCGGTCGAGCGGGCGCTCGAGCAGGCCGTGACCGGCCGCGGCGGCCAGACCGGCGACGTCGGCTGGGCGCCGGCCGACGAGCTCCGACTCCTCGTCACCCACGGGACGCTCCACCTGTGCGGCTGGGACCATGCCGTTCCGGCCGAGGAGGCGGCGATGCGGGCCCTCGAACGGCGGCTGCTCGGCCGGTAGATCGGCGGCTCGAGGGCGGCGGATCGCCGACGCCTTGGTCCGCGACCGATCCCC
>JAKAHU010000341.1 GCA_021825385.1 Chloroflexota bacterium
GGCCACCCACGACCGCCGCTTCGTGGCCGACTTCGCCGGGCGGGTGATCGTCCTCGAGCGGGGCCGGGTCGTGGCCGACGGTCCGGCGGCCGGGCCGGATCCGGCCCTGGCGGGCTCCGCCTCCGTCCGGCCGGCGAGCGCGACTTGGCCGGCCGGGGCGGCCGAGCCAACCGCCCCGGGGCGCGCCCGATGATCGTCTTCGCCGAACCCGACGAGCGACCCTTCCTCAGCCCCCTTGGACGGACGAGCCCGGTCGTCAAGCTCGGTCTGGCGATCGTCTGGCTGATCGGGCTGGCGCTGACGCTCGATCCGCGCCCGCCGCTCCTGCTGGCCGCCGTGGCGCTCGGGGCCGGGCTGACCGTGGGCCGGATTCCACCGGCCCGGCTGGCCGTGGGGTACGCGCCGCTCCTCGGCGCCGCGCTCGGGATCGGCCTGTTCAACGCCCTCTTCTCGGGCTCGAACGCCGACCCGGCCCTGGCCGAGCTGATCCGGCTCGGGCCGTTCCGGGTCACGGAGGCGGCCGCGGCGGCCGGACTCGGGCTCGGGCTGCGGGTCGTGGCGATCGCGGCGACCGGGGTCGTGTTCGGCCTGACGACCGACCCGACCCACTTCGTCGACGCCCTCGTCGTCCAGGCCCACCTGCCCGAGCGGTTCGCCTACGGGGCCCTCGCCGCGTACCAGGCGATCCCCCGCCTGGCCGACGACCTGACCACCCTCCGCCAGGCGCGCCGGATCCGCGGCCTGCCCGGATCCTGGCATCCGAGGATCCTCGTGGGCCTGCTCGTCCTGGCCATCCGCCACGCCGACCGGCTCGCCCTGGCCATGGACGCCCGTGGCTTCGGGCTCGGGCGGCGGACCCTGTACCGGCCGCTGACCTGGGGTGTGGCCGATCTGGCCGTTGGTGTCGGGGGGCTCGCCGTGCTCGGTGTCGCGCTCGGCCTGACGATCGGCTAGCGTTCCGTGAGCTCGTCGACCGGGACCGGCCGGCCGTGCAGGTAGCCCTGCGCAAGGTCGACCCCCAGCCGCCTGAGCGTGGCGGCCTCGGCCTCGGTCTCGACCCCCTCACCGATCAGCTTGCAGCCGATCTCGCGAGCGAAGTGGCGCATCCCGGCGATCAGGGCCTGCCGGGCCGGGTCCCGGTCCACGTCCCGGACGAGTCCGATGTCGAGCTTCACGAACTGGGGTGCCAGCTCGACGATGTGACGGAGGCTGGCGAACCCTGCCCCCGCGTCGTCGACGGCGAGGGTGACGTTCGAACCGATCGCGGCCAGGGCCTCCCGGAGCGCCTGGTAGTCGTCGATCGCGACGTGCTCGGTCACCTCGACCACGATCGCGCGACCGGCCCTGGCGCCGACGAGCAGGTCGCGCAGCGGCTCCCGGGCCAGAATCAGTTCCGGGGAGACGTTCAGTCCGAGCGCTCGATCGACCGGCAGGCGCGCGGCGGCCTCGAGGGCGCTGTGCAGGCAGGCGAGCTCGAGGTCGGTCCCGAGGCCCACCGCCTGGGCGTTGCGGAACCAGTGATCCGGCCGCGTCCCGTCGTGGAACCGGGTCAAGGCCTCGTAGCCGACCACCCGCCCATCCCCGAGCTCAACGACCGGCTGGAAGACGGGGCGGAAGGCCCGGGCCGCGATCGTGGCCAGAACCTGGTCACGAACCTCGCCCAGGCGGCGGTCGGCCTCGAGCCCGGGCGTGAGGAGCGTCCCGGCGGCCGAGGCGAACTCGGTGATCTGGGGCAGGTGTCGGGCCAGGTCCGCCGCCCCGCCCGGCGTCGTCGAGGCGACCGCGACCAGGCCCAGCAACCGGCGTCCGCTGCGCACGGGGGCAAAGGCGAGTCCCTGGACGCCGGCCACCGACAGCGCTTCGCCCAGGGGGCCCTGGGCGCTGGCCGGGGTCCAGGTTTCGAACCATGGCCCGCGCGACGCCCGCTCCCGCAGGTACGCCGTCCGGACCGGCGAGAGCGGCTGGCCGGGGGCGAGCGGGATGCCCGGCGGCACGCGGACCGCGATCGGCATCGCGACCCCCGGGGTGGTGAAGCTGAGCACCGCCGCCATCTCCACCTCGGGCAGGGCGAGCGCCTCCTCGCAGATGCCCGCGGCGATGTCGTCGAGGCCGTCCAGGGCGCGGAGGCGGTCGAGGGCCTCGATCAGGCCGGTGCGCAGGCGTGCCTCGCGCTCGAGCTCCTGCTCGACCTCCAGCTCGTGGGTGATGTCGCGCTGGATACCGATGAAGTTGGCCAGCCGGCCGTGGTCGTCGTGGACCGGCGAAATGACCGAGTCGCTCTCGACCAGCCCGCCGTCCCGGCGGCGGTTCGTGAGCCGGCCGGACCACGTTTCCCCGGCCGTGATCGTGGCCCACATCGCCCGGTAGAACGGCTTGCCGTGGCGTCCGCTCCTGAGCAGGCGCGGGTTCAGCCCGAGCACCTCGTCGCGCCGGTAACCGTAGGTCCGCTCGAAGGCCGGGTTGACGTACACGATCGAGCCGTCGGGGTCGGTGATCACGACCACCTCGGCGGCCTGCTCGACCGCCGTGGCGAGGAGGCGCTGGCGCGCCTGGCTGGCCAGGAGGCTCTCCTCGGTCGTGCGACGCCCGCGCACGAACCGCCACGACAGGGCGTACAGGAGGGAGGCCGTGACCATGACGAAGAGGACGCCCTTGGCGACCTCGACGATCGCCTCCATGCCCGGCGGGGCCACGTTCGGCACGAGCGTCGATGAGATCGTGATCCAGGCCGCCGCGACGACACCGTAGGTCAGCGCGAGCCGAAGCGGGAATCGGTCGGGCCTGGATCCTGGCCCGGCGTCCGGGGCCCGGCGCGAGTCGATTGACACGTTGTCACCTCGGCCCCCCGAGCAAGCGTACCCTCACCACCCGAGCAAGCGTACCCTGACCAGCCGATCAGGGGCTGGTGGCGATACAGGATAGACCACTGAGTACAGTGCTGGTTGGCCCTTGACGCCTTACCGGCGCGCGCGGGTTGCCCGCCCGCCCGTCGCC
>JAKAHU010000342.1 GCA_021825385.1 Chloroflexota bacterium
CGCAGCTGGGCGAGTTCTTCGGCCTCTATGGGCTCGTCGGCAAGGGCTCGCAGGTCGTCGGCCAGATCCTGTACGGGCTGATCGTGTTCTTGTTCTTCTCGTCGCTCGGCAACGGCGCCTACCAGCTCGCGGTGGCCTCGCTCGTGGTGACGATGCTGGTCGGGGTCTGGCTGATCTGGCCGGTCACCGACGGCTGGCGGGGTCGGGCGATCGAGCGCGCGGCGAGCGACGACACGGTTGACGAGGTGGTCGCAGCCCAGTCGGTGTAGACGGGCCGGCTCAGGCCCCGTAGCCGTTCGGGTGCGCCTGTCGCCAGGCCCAGGCCGACCCGATCATCTCCTCGAGGTTCGACCGGCGAGGCTGCCAGCCCAGGACCTCCGCCGCCCGCGCCGCCGAGGCGACGAGGACCGGCGGGTCGCCGGCCCGGCGCGGCCCGACGGCATACGGGATCGGGCGCCCGACGACCCGCTCCGCCGCCCGGAGCACGTCGAGGACCGAGAAGCCGCTGCCCGTGCCGAGGTTGAGGGCGAGGGCGTTCCCCGCACCGGGCCTGCCGCCGGACCGGGGGCCGTCGGAGGCGGTCGCCTCGAGGGCCAGCAGGTGGGCGTCGGCGAGGTCGGCGACATGGATGTAATCGCGGATGCAGGTCCCGTCGGGGGTCGGGTAGTCGGTGCCGTAGATCGTGAGCGTCGTCGCGCCCTCGGCCGCCCGCAGGACGTTCGGGATCAGGTGCGTCTCGGGTTCGTGGACCTCGCCGTTGCGCTCGCTCGCCCCGGCCACGTTGAAGTAGCGCAGCGAGACGCTGCGCAGGCCGTAGGCCGCGCCGTACCAGCCCAGGGCGCCCTCGACGGCTCGCTTCGTTTCGCCGTACGGGTTGATCGGCCGGAGTGGGTCTCCTCGGTGATCGGGGTCGCGTCCGGGATGCCGTAGACCGCCGCGGTCGAGCTGAAGACGAAGCGACCGACGCCGGCGCGGCGGGCGGCATCGAGGAGGGCGATGCCTCCGGCGACGTTGTCGCGGTAGTAGCGCGCCGGGTCGGCGATCGACTCGCCGACGAGCGAGCGCGCGGCGCAGTGGAGGATCGCCTCGATCCGCTCGCGCTCGAGGAGCGCCGCCGTCGCGGTCTCGTCGCCGTAGCTGCCCGCCACGAGGCGGACCCCGGGCAGGACGGCGGCAGCGTGGCCGGTCGAGAGGTCGTCGAGGACGACGACGTCGTGGCCGGCCTCGACCAGGCGCTCGACCGAGACGGAACCGACGTAGCCCGCTCCGCCGGTGACGAGGACGCGCATCGGGCTATCTCCTCCGTTCAGTGGCGACGAAGCAGGCGGCCGATCAGGCCTCGTCGAGCCGGCGTCGCCGAGGGCAGGGCCGGGGTCTGAGCTTGCGGCTCTGCGGCCCCTGGCGAAGCCTCGCCCTGCGCCCGCGACCCCGCGGCTCCCGGCGGTGTCTCGCCTCGCCAGGCGATCACCTCTGCCAGGCGGGCCGCCAGGCGCTGGGCGGCGGCGTTCTCCGGGTCGATCCCGAGCGCTTGCGACGCGAGCTCCCAGGCGGTCCGTTCCTGGCCCCGCTCGAGGGCGACCCGGGCCAGCCCGACGACCGCGATCCCGTTCCGCGGGTCCCGCTCGATCGCCTGGCGGTAGAGCTGCTCGGCCTGGTCGAGGAGCCCGACCGCCAACGCCCGCTCGGCCTGGAGGAGCAGCTCGATCATCCCTCCTCCGTGAGCATCGACTGGGCGAGCACGAGCAGGCTCGGGCGGTCGTTCAGGCCCGGGTCGGCGATCACCCGGTCGAGCAGCTCGTCGAGGATCAGCCCGATCGCCGGTCCCGGGGTGAGCCCGAACTCGGCGATCAGGTCGTCACCGTTGATCACGAGGTCGGCGCGGTCGAGGGCAACCTGGGCCTCGAGTTGCTCGGCGACCCGCCGACGGAGTTCGGTTAGCCCGAACGAATCGGCCGGCAGCCCGCTGCCCACGGAGTCGGCCTCGCGTAGCTCGAACAGCTCCTCGAGGGCGTGGCGCCCGATCCGGGCGATGAACCGGCGGACCGCGGCGTCGCTCCAGGTCCCCTCGTAGGTGAACATGTGCTGGCGCACGAGGAGCGTCACCCGCTCGATGATCGCCCGCGGCATGTGCAGCCGGCGGAGCAGGTCGGCGGCCATCTGGGCCCCGACGATCTCGTGGCCGTGGAAGTGGCCGTCGGCGAGGGTCGCCGGCTTGCCGAGGTCGTGGACCAGGGCCGCGAGCCGGACGATCGGCCGCCCGGCCGGGGCCGCATCGACCGTCCGGAGGGTGTGGTCGAACAGATCCTCGCCCGGGATCTTGTCCTGGGGGATGCCGCGCTGGGCCGCCAGCTCGGGCAGGACGACCGCGAGCAGGCCGGTGTTGGCCATCAGCCGCAGCCCGACCGACGGCTTCGGGGCGGCCAGGAGTTTCTCCAGCTCGGTGGCGATCCGTTCGCCCGACAGGTGGGCGGCCAGGGGGGCGTGCGTGGCGATCGCCTCGAGCGTCCGGGCCTCGATCGTGAAGCCGAGGGTTGCCGCCAAGCGGACCGCGCGAATCATCCGGAGCGCGTCTTCCGTGAACCGCTCGTGGGGGTCGCCGACGGCGCGCAGGATCCGCGCCTCGACGTCGCGCCGGCCGCCGAAGGGGTCGACGAACGACGGGCTGGGGGGGGCCGCCGCGGGTGTTGTCGGCTCGACCCGGCCCGGCGTCGGCTCGGTCGGGGCGGCCTCGCCCGGTTCGGGCCTGCCCGGCTCGGCCTGGCCCGGAGCGCCCCGCTCCGGCGACCAGCCCCAGGCCATCGCGTTGACCGTGAAGTCGCGCCGGGCGAGGTCGTCCTCGATCCGCTCGCCGAACTCGATCCGATGGGGACGCCGATGGTCGGCGTACTCGTGATCGGTCCGGAACGTGGTGATCTCGTACGCGGCGCCCTCGTGCCGAACGACGACGGTCCCGAACCGGTTCTCATAGACCGCGTCCGGGAAGAGGGCC
>JAKAHU010000086.1 GCA_021825385.1 Chloroflexota bacterium
TCAGTCACGAGAGCGCCCCGTGGCCGAGTTCGCCCTGGACCAGGGCCCCCGCCGGGGGCGCGGTGGGCCACTTCCGACGCCGGCTTAGCCACTTCCGACGCCGGCTTAGCCACTTCCGACGCCGGCAGGCCGCCTCCGTCGCCGGCTCGGCCGCCTCCCGCGCCGCTCGGCCGCCTCCCGCGCCGGCTCGGCCGCCTCCGACGCCGGCTCGCCCGGCAAGCGCCAGTGAAGCCTGTCCGGTAATCCTTGTGTGACTATGCCGGACCGGAGTCGTCGACGAGCAGGAACCAGTCGCCGGACCGGGCGCAGGCGGAGCACGGACGCGGCCCGGCGCCTTGGCGTCGCCCTGAGAGAGGCACGGCAGACCGCCGGACTCCGGCAGGTGGACGTCGCCGACCGCGCCGGCGTCTCGCAGGCCTGGGTCAGTCGGATGGAGCGCGGGCTCGGGCGGACGGCGTCGCTCGAGACGTGGGCCTCGGTGGCAGCCGCCGTCCACCAGCAGCTCGTGGCGTTCCTGGAACACGCCCCGGGTGCGGACCGACCACGCGACTACGAGCACCTGAAGCGGCAGCAGCTCGTCATCGAGGCAGCGATGCAGGGCGGCTGGCGGGCGACCCCGGAGCTGGCGATCGACCCGGCCTGGACGCATTCGCGGTCGGTCGACGTCCTCCTCGAGCGGCCTTCAAGCCGCGAGTCGATCGTCGTCGAGATCTGGGACTTCTTCGATGACGTCGGCGCAGCCGTGCGGGGGCTCGACGGGAAGGTCGCGGCGCTGGTGCGGATGCATCAGCAGCAGGGAGCGGCCGGCGGGGATGCCTGGGCTGTCGGCGGTCTCTTCGTCGTCCGGGGCACCCGCCGGAACCGGGCCCTCATCCAGGAGTTCCACACCCTGTTCGCCAGCCGATTCCCGGCGGCGGGCGGCGACTGGCTGGCAGCGCTCCGTGACCCGACCCGCCGACTTCCGTCCGGCAACGCCCTCCTGTGGACGGACGTGCCGGGCAGGCGGCTCATCCCGGCTCGCCTTCGCCGCTAGGCTTGGCGGATATGACGACCGAACCGCCGACCGAGCCAACGACCGCGCCATCATCCGCGACGACCGCGCGGCCATCCGGACCACCGGCGCCACCCGCCCCGTCACCTGGGCCAACGGCGCCACCCGCCCCGTCGGCCTCCTCGCGGTCCACGACGCCGACCGGCGCGGGGCCCGAGATCCGGCCGGCGATCACGCTCGCCCTCCTCTCGCTCCAGCACGCGCTCATCCACGCCCAGAGCGCCCTGATGCCCCTCGTCTTCATCCAGGTGATCGACCAGTTCGGGGTCGGAGTCGGGGAGGTCGGGCTCCTGATCGCCGTTGGGAACATCCTGTCGGGCGGGATCCAGCTCTCGTTCGGCTGGCTGACCCGGGTGGTGTCGCGGCGCGGGATCCTCGCCATCGGCGGCCTCGTGTTCGGGGCCGGGATGACGCTCACCGGCCTGGCCACGGCATGGCTCCCGTTCTCGGCCGCGACGGTGATCGCCCGACTCGGTGGCGCACCCCAGCACCCGGTCGGCAACGCACTCCTCGCGGAGCAGTATCCGGCGGACCGGCGCGGCTCGGCGATCAGCATCCACATCGCCGTGGGCAACCTCGGGACGGTCGCGATCCCGCTCGTCGGTGGTTACATCATCGCCCGCGCCGGTTGGCAGCCGGCCGTCCTGATTGTCGGCATCCCGGCCCTCGTCGCCGCCGTTGCGATCGCCCTCCTCCTGCGTGAGTCGGGCACCGACCGGGCGGCCGCCCTGGACACCGGCAGCACCCTGAGCGCCTACCGCTCGCTGCGCGGCGAGCGCGACCTCCTGTGGCTGTTCGCGGGCTCGTCGGTCGCGGCGGCCGGTCGCGGCCTGGGGATCATCACCACCTTCGTGCCGCTCTACCTCTCGCGCAGTCTCGCCCTCGATGGCGGAACCGTCGCCCTGATGTACACGCTCCTGCTCGTCGGGAGCGTGCCCGGGCCGATCGTGGCGGGCTGGATCAGCGATCGGGTCGGGCACAAGGCGGTCCTGTTCGCCACGTACGTGCTCGGGGCCGGCTCGCTGGCGCTCCTCGTGATCGCCGGCTCGAACATCCCGGCGGTCTGGCTGGCGATCGGTTTCATGAGCGCGTTCGTGTTCGAGGAGAGCTCGCTGATGCAGGCGCTCCTGGCCGACGTCGCCCGGCCGGCCATCCGCGACGTCGCCTTCTCGGCCTACTTCACCCTGATGTTCGGCGTCGGGGCGATCTGGGCGGCGGCGCTTGGCGCGCTCGTCGGCACGCTCGGGGACCGGGCCGGATTCCCGGTCGCGTTCGGGATCTCGGCGCTCAGCTACCTCGGCGCCGCGCTCGTCGTCACCCGGATTCGGACGCCGAGCCGACGCGCACGCGCCGCAGGGACCCCGTAGTCAGTCCATCCCGAGGGCGCCGCGCACGTCCGGGACGAGGTCGACCGTCAAACACGACGAGCGCGAGGAGGCTGAGCCTGCCCGCGACGACGAGCCCGGCCGCCCGATCGGTCGTCCTCTCCGTGCGCGGGGCCCAAAGGATCACGGTTGCGGCGCCACATCCGAGGAGGCCGAACCGGCCGACCTCGCCCGGGTGCGCCGCAGCCTCGCCCGTCGAGGTCATGGCCTCCCCCGCCTTCGGCCGACACGCGATCGCCCGCCGTCGTGGGATGCCGATGCACCGGACGACCTGATGGCCGGGCCCTCGGTCGAGTCGACGTGGTCGGTCGCGCGATCAGGATCGAGTCCGATCGGGGTGATCGGAGGTTCGCCGGTCAGATCCGCCGGCGATCGCGCGTTCGCCGGGCCGCGTGGGCAGGCGGTCCGATGGCGTCCGAGAGGGCTGTTGCGATATCATGCGTGGGCCCTGTCAAACGGGCACCCTCGGTCGGGGCGTGGCGCAGCTTGGTAGCGCGCATCGTTCGGGACGATGAGGTCGGAGGTTCAAATCCTCTCGCCCCGACCAGAACGACCTTCTTTCGTGCACAGGACCCCCTCTTCTGGAGCGGGGCCTGAGCCCGAGTGCTCCCCACGATCAGGTCATCGTGGAGCTGAGACTCGTTTTGCCGAAGACGAACGGCTGAACGCATTGGCAGCCCGGGGCGGTCGGGCTCGAGCAATTGGCGGGACGACTCCGTTCGTCAGCCCGCGATTTCAGCCCGTGGCATTGTGGTCATAATCGTGCTGATGATTGGGGTCATTGGGCCGCACGACTCTGTCGAGCTCACAGCCCAGGTCGCCGCCGAGCTCGGCCTTCAGGACTCGGTCCTGACGCGCGCCTACGAAGTAGCCGACGAAGCTCCCGCGCTCGCGAAGGCACTCGACGCAGTCTGCCACGTGCTCCTCTTCACCGGGCAGGTACCGTACGCGCTCGCGGAGCGGGCTGGAGGACTCCGGGCGATCCTGGACTTCGTGCCCCATGGGGGGGTCGACCTGTACCGCGCACTCGTCCTCGTCCTTCGCGGCCACGGCGGACGACTCCCGAAGGTCAGCGTCGACACGATTGACCGGCCGACAGTCGAGGAGACGTACCGGGATCTCGGCGCCGAGCCGCCGCAGCATCTCTTGGCCCTTGACGCCGACGAGGGCGGACCGGGGATTCGCACCGCGGAGGACGTGACGAAGTTCCATATGGAACACTACCGGAACGGCGACGTCGAGCTCTGTCTCACCTGCCTTGGGTCCGTATCCGCGGAGCTCGACCGGGCGGGCGTGCCAGTGGTCCGCGTCGAGCACACGCGTGCCACCCTGCGCGACTCCCTCATGCGCGCGCTGTTGACCGACCGGCTGACCCGCTCGGAGGCGACGCAGATCGCGGCGGCCGTGATCGACCTCTCGGAGCTTCACGATCGCGCAGCTCCCGCAGGCTCGCCCTATGAAAGTGATCGAATAGATCTTCGGCTAAGGCAGCAGGTGATCGACTTCGCAGAACGGTTGCAGGGAACGATCACCGGTGGGAACGGAAGCACGTTCACCATTCACGCCACGCGAGGTGCCATCGAGCGGGAGATCGCGCGCCTGCGCGCAGGTCACTCCATTGCCGCCGCGTTCGGGCGTGCGTCCGCCTCGGTGCCCGTGGGGTTCGGCGTCGGCGAGTCCGCCGCGAGCGCCGAGGAGAACGCCCGACGTGCGCTCGCCCTGAGCCGCCGTGCGGACGAGCCCTACCTCGTCCTGACTGACGGAACGGTCGTTCGCGTCGGTCGCGAGCGGGAGGAGTCGGCCTACAAGCTCCGTGAAACGGATCAGCAAATGCTCGCGCTGGCCCGCGACCTCGGGCTTGGCCCGTTGACCGTGAGCCGCCTCCTCGAGGCAATTCGGCGGCTCGACCCGGCAGCCGTAACGGCTCGAGATCTGGCTCGCGCATACGGCGTCGCGCCCCGATCGGCCCTGCGCTTGCTGACCAGGCTGGAGCGAGCCGGCGTTGCCACGGTGCTCGGCCAGCAGGTCGCTCCTCGCGCCGGTCGACCACAGACCGTGTACCGCGTCGACCTTAACCGGCTGCTGAACGGCGGCTGAACGGCGGCTCGTTTCGCGCTTCCTACCTGCATGCACCCGTGGCGGCTCTTCTTGACACTGGTGCGGCCCACGGCTACTCTCCTGTTGTTTCGGTCCTATTTCGGACTATTGGAGATTCGTTGACCAGCGCAGTGTCCCCGGGCAGCGCATCGCTGGTAGAGATTCGACGGCAGCTCCACCGGCACCCCGAGCTCCGTTTTCAGGAGCACGAGACGGCGGCCCTCGTGGCGCGCCGCCTGAAGGCTGCCGGTCTCAACGTGCGAACGGGCGTTGCAGGGACTGGCGTGGTGGCCACGCTCGTCGGTCCCGCGAATGGTCCCCACGTGATCGTCCGGGCCGACATGGATGCCGTGCCGACCCCCGATCTCAAGACCGTGCCGTATGCGTCGGAAGTGGCCGGCATTGCCCATGCGTGCGGCCACGACGTGCACACGACAGTCGTCCTCGGCGTGGGTGAGCAGCTCGCGAGGGAGGGGGTCCTTCGTGGACGCGTAACCCTTGTCTTCCAGCCCGCCGAGGAAATCCCGTTCGGCGAGCGCAGCGGCGGACGGGCGATTATGGCGTCCGGTGTGCTCGATGAGCCGCCGGCCGATGCCGTCCTCGGCCTCCATTGCTGGCCCGCGCTCCCCGCGGGCGTTGTCGGCCTTGACCGCGACGTGGCGATGGCAGCCAAGGACGCGTTCCACGTCCACATCAACGGCTCCGGTGCCCACGCCGCCACGCCGAGCCAGGGACGAGACGCCATCCTTGCCGCAAGCCAGCTCGTCGTGGGGCTCCACCTCTTGCTTGGGCGTGAGATCGATCCCGGCGAGCGGGCAGCCCTCAATGTCGGCACGATCCACGGCGGCACGTCGCAGAGCATTGTGCCGGCGCGTGCCGAGATCACGGGCACGATCCGTTCCGTCGACACAGCCGTGCGGCTGCGGCTGAAGGAAGCGGTGGAGCGGGTGGCCGGCGCGACGGCCCAGGCCGCCGGTCTCGAACACGTGATCGAGTGGGCGAACGAGATGCCGGCTGTCCGCAACGCTCCACATCTCGTGGACCTAGCTCAGGCCGTGCTGGCAGGCTGTCCGGAGGTCAACGAGGTGCGCCTGCTCGACGCGCCGCCGATGACGACCGACGACTTCGCCCTGTACGCAGAGCGGGCACCCGGGCTCTATCTCAAGCTAGGGGTGTGCGGCAGCCGCGCCGGAGCGGTGTGTCCCTCGCTCCATGACGGGCGGTTCGACGTGGACGAGCGGGCGATTGACGTGGGCGTCGGGGCACTCGTGTCGCTGGCGCGCAGCCTGCTGGAGCACCGACCGGAGGATGGGCGATGAACGCGTTTGAGATCGCCCCTCGTGGGCTGCTGATCGGTGGATCCTGGCGGGACCGAGCGTCGGGTGGGCTTCACGTCATTCGCGCACCCTACGACGGACGCGTCGTTGGCCAGGTGCCGTTCGCCGGCGCCAGCGAGGTCCGCGAGGCGATGGACAGCGCGGTCGCGGCATTCGCCCGAGGGACCCTCACGCCGACGCAGCGGTCGGCGATCCTACGGTCCGCGGCGGCCCGCGTACGGGATCGGGCTGACGAGCTCGCTCGACTCCTCGCGCTCGAGTCGGGCAAGCCGATGGCCGAGGCTCGAGGAGAAGTGGGCCGGACGGCGACCGTGCTCGAAGAGGCCGCCGAAGAGGCGCGACGGATCACCGGGCAGATGGTAGCGGTGGACGCCGTGCCGGGCTCGGAGGACCGGATCGCCTTTACGATCCGCGCGCCACTCGGCGTCGTCGGGGCGATCACGCCATTCAACGGCCCGCTGCTGTCGCCGGCGCACAAGGTCGGCTCGGCCATTGCCGCGGGCAATGCCGTACTGCTCAAGCCGGCCAGCGCGACCCCGCTCTCCGCGCTCGAGCTGGCCGCCGCCCTCGTCGAGGCGGGCCTGCCAGCCGACTTCCTGCAGGTCGTGGTTGGGAGCGGCAACGAGATCGGCGACGCGCTCGTCGACGACCCACGGCTGGCCATGATCTCATTCACCGGGAGCACCGCCGTTGGGCGCCGGATCCGGGAACGGTTGGGTCTTCGCCGAGCAACGCTCGAGCTGGGCGGCAATGCCCCTCTGATCGTCCACGACGACGCCGACATCGAGGCTGCGGCACGCGCGGCGGTGGCCGGCGCCTTTGGTTACGCGGGGCAGGTCTGCATCTCCGTCCAGCGGATCCTCGTCCAGGAGCGGGTGCGAAGCCGGTTCGAAGCGGCGTTCCTCCCGCTGGTTGAGGCGCTCCGCGTCGGCGATCCCCTGGACGAGTCGACCGATGTGGGTCCCATGCTCAGCGAGGCCAAGGCGTTGGAGGCGGAGGCTTCGATCGAGGCCGCCGTGCGAGTCGGCGCCCGACGGCTCACCCAGCCACGTCGCGAGGGCGCGCTCCTCTGGCCAACGGTTCTCGCCGACGCAGACATGACCCTGCCGGTCGTCTGCCAGGAGGCGTTCGCGCCGGTCGTCAATCTCCACTCGTATGGCGACTTCGACGAAGCGATCGACCTGGCCAACTCGACCGCTTACGGACTCCAGGCCGGCATCTTCACGAGCAGTCTTGGGTTGGCCCTCGACGCCGCCCGCCGGCTGCAGTTCGGCGGTGTGATCGTCAACGACACGTCGCGCTACCGGGTGGACCGGATGCCGTACGGCGGGACGAAGTCGTCCGGGCTGGGCAAAGAGGGTCCGCGGTACGCGATCGAGGAGATGACCGAGGAACGCCTCGTTGTACTCAAAGGAGTGCCGGCATGACCGACTTCGGTGGGTCGTCGGCACCCGGCCCGGGGACTGTTCCGTGGGGCGAATTCTGGTATCTGCCGATGGAAGTCGTGCGGTTTGGCCCTGGCAGTTTGGCCAAGCTTCCCGAGGAGGTCGATCGGCTTGGCGGGCGCCGCGCGTTCGTCATCACGGTGCCCTCGCTGGAACGGAGCGAGCTCCTGCCCAGGGTCCGTAATCTGCTGGGCGAGCGGCTCGCGGGCGTCTTCTCGGGTGTCCGCGCCCACGTCCCCTACGGCGCTGTCATGGAGTGCACCATGGCGGCTCGGGCTGCCTCGGCCGACCTGCTGGTGAGTTTCGGCGGTGGCAGCGCGATCGATACGGCCCGTGCGGCAGCGCTCGCGATCGGCGAGGGCGTCACGACGGTGGCGGAACTTGAGGCCTTCCGCGCTCGCTATGACCGCGCGACCGGTTCGACGATCCCGGCCACCTCCGGCCGATCCCTGCCGCACATCGCCGTCCCGACCACCCTGTCCGCGGCCGAGTTCGCCAACGCCGGCGCGGTGACGAGCGAAACGCGGCGAGTCAAGGACCTGCTCATCGCCAACGAGCTCACGCCGCGAGTGGTCCTGCTTGACCCCCAAGTCGCGATCGCCACGCCGATCGACCTCTGGGTGTCGACGGGCATGCGTTCGATCGACCACGCCATCGAAACGGTCTATTCGCCCCGACACCAGCCGGTCACGGACACCTTGAGCCTGGAGTCGATCCGGCGGCTCGCGGCTGCCCTGCGGGCGGCGAGACACGACTCCGCCGACCTCGCCGCCCGCGCGCAGGGCCAGATCGGAGCCTGGCTGTCGTACTTCGGCGAGATGAACCTCAGCCTCGGGCTATCCCACGCCATTGGTCACCAGCTCGGTCCCAAGTGCGGCGTCCCGCACGGCGTCACCTCGTGCATCCTGCTCCCGCACGTCATGCGCTTCCTCGCGCCGGTGACAGCCGATCGCCAGGCCCTCATCGCGGCGGCACTTGGCGTCGACACGGCAGGATTGTCGGCGGAAGCGGCGGCCGCAGCTGCCGCGACGGCCGTCGAAGAGCTCGTCCGCGACCTCGGTCAGCCGGGGCGCCTGTCGGACGTCGGCGTGAGTAGGGACCGCTTCGGGGAGATTGCCGAGGGCGTCCTGCAGGACCTCGTGGTCGCCGGCAGCCCCATCCCCATCGAGTCGACCGCCCAGATCATGACCATCCTGGAGGCGGCCGCCTGACTGTGGACCCGTTCTTCGTCGTCCGGGGCGTCACGAAGAGGTATCCGGGCGTGCTCGCCCTCGACGGGGTCGACTTCGACCTTCGCGCCGGCGAGATCCACGTCCTCCTCGGTGAGAACGGCGCGGGCAAGTCGACCCTCGTGAAGATCCTGTCCGGTGTCGTCCGGCCCGACGAGGGCGACGTGCTCATCGATGGAGCCTCGGTGCGGCTCGATCCACCGAGCGTTGCCCGGACCCTCGGGATCAGCACCGTCTACCAAGAGCTCGCCCTCGCACCCGACATGACGGTGATGCAGAACATCTTCCTGGGGCGCGAGGTGACGCGCGGCCGAGCGGGCCTGCTCGACCCGGCGACGATGCGGAGAGAGACCCACCGGCTCCTCAAGCTCCTCGACGTCGATCTCGACCCGGACACGCCCGTTCGACGCCTGAGCCTCGCAACGCGCCAGGTGATCGAGATCGTCCGGGCGCTCGCTTGGAAGTCGCGAGCCCTGATCATGGACGAGCCGACGTCGTCACTCTCGGAGCACGAGACCGAGGAGCTCTTCGCCCGGATCGCACGGCTGAAGGCTGAGGGTGTGGGGATCATCTACATCTCCCACCGCCTGGAGGAGATGGACCGGATCGCCGACCGGATCACGGTTATGCGCGATGGCCGCGTCGTCACGACGCGCGCTCGCGGGACGGTGAGCAGGGCCGAATTGGTCCGCCTCATGGTGGGACGCGAGCTCACCGAAGCGTTCCCGAAGCGGGTCCCGAACCCCGGACCCGAGTTCCTGCGCGTCGAGCACCTGACCGTGCCGGGCCGCCTCGTCGACGTGAGTTTCGCGGTCCGCGCCGGGGAGGTCCTGGCTGTCGCCGGTCTCGTAGGCGCAGGGCGGACCGAGACGCTCCGCGCACTCGTCGGACTGGAGCCCGGAGCGAGCGGCAGCGTGTTCGTCCGTGGGCGTCCGGTCAGACTGACGACACCGCGTGAGGCGATCCGGCAGGGGATCGGCTTGGTGCCCGAGGACCGGCACGCCCAAGGGCTGGTGCTGGACATGACCGTTCAGCAGAACATCGCACTGGCCTCGCTTCCCTCGTGCACCAATCGCGGCTTTCTCAGCTTCACCCGCTTGGCAGAGCTGGCGCGCCGGTACATCGCTCGGCTTCGGATCAAGGTCGCCAGCCCGGCTGTCCGCGTCGCCACGCTGTCCGGGGGAAACCAGCAGAAGGTCGTCCTCGCGAGGGCGCTCGCCGCCGGCTCGAACATCGTGCTGCTCGACGAGCCCACGCGCGGCATCGATGTCGGTGCGAAGGTCGAGATCTACGACCTCGTCAACGAGCTCGCCGCGGAAGGAAACGCGGTCGTGCTCGTCTCCTCCGAGCTGCCTGAGATCCTTGGCCTCGCCGATCGAATCGTGGTCATGCGCGAGGGCCGTATATCAGCCACGATGAACCGTTCCGAGGCGACCCAAGAGACAATCTTGGCGGCGGCCCTTCCGGTCGCGGAGCCGGTGGCGTGAGCGCAACCCGCCGCCTCGCGCTGCGCCGTTCCCGGGAGCTGCCCTGGGAGACGCTTGGCCTGCCGGCGGTCGTCGTCTTGATGATCTTGCTGTTTGGGGCCCTCGCGCCCAACTTCTGGGCCGTCTCGAACGCAAGCAATGTTGCCCGGCAGGTCGCTGTCCTGGGCATGATTGGCGCCGTCCAGACCGTCGTGATCATCAGCGGCGGGATCGACCTGTCCGTGGGGTCCGTGCTCGCCGTCGCGAATGTACTCATGGCGATGGGCTTGGCCCAGGGCAGCGTGGCGCTGGGCGCCGTCCTCGCTCTTGGCGCGGGCCTCGGGTTCGGCCTGCTCAACGGCGTGTTGATCGGCAGGACGCGTCTTGCGCCATTCATCGTCACCCTCGGCATGCTCTCGATCGCCCGGGGGACGGCGCTCACCATCACCGACGGCGTGCCAATCTTCGGCCTGCCCGAGTCGTCCTTCTCGTGGATCGGGCAGGGCTACCTGGGGCCGGTGCCGGCTCCAGTGATCTTCGCCGTCATCACGTTCGCGGCCATCGGCGTGCTGCTCAGCCGGACCAGCTTCGGCACCACGGTCTATGCCATCGGGGGCAACGAACAGGCAGCCGTGCTTGCCGGGATGCGCGTGGCGCGGACCAAGATCGCGATCTACGCACTGAGCGGCCTTACGGCGGCACTGGGCGGCGTGATTCTCACCGCCCGGGTCAACTCCGGGCAGCCACTCCTCGGCCAGGGTCTCGAGCTCGATTCGGTCGCCACTGTCGTCATCGGCGGGACGTACCTGTTCGGCGGTCGAGGTCGGTTGGTCGGGACCATCTTCGGGGTCATGTTCGTCGGGATCCTTCAGAACGGGCTGAACCTGCTCGGGATCTCGACGTTTGTTCAGCAGGTGGTAATTGGCGCCAGCATCATCGTCGCCGTCCTGCTGACCGTCTGGCGAGCTCGCGCATGAGCCGCCACATGACCGTCCCGGCGCGGGGTGGTCCTGCGTCAGGACGACCAGGGGGTCGGATACTCAATGAGGAGGGCGGCATGCAACGATCGGCAGGAAACCCAAGGCGGGTAGTTGGCGCACTGGCTGCGCTGGCGGTGGTGCTCGCGGCGTGCTCGACCGGGACGACCGCATCGCCGGCCGCGTCGACGGGCGCGTCGGCCGCGGCCGAGGTGCCGGGAGCAACGACGGTTCCGGGCATCAAGGCAAACAAGCCGTACCGAATCGCGGTGCTCTTCCCCAACGCGGGCGATCCGTACTTCCAACAGAAGCGGTACGGCTACGAGGACGAGGCGAGGAAGGCTGGTGTCGAGGTCACGTTCTTCGACGCCGGTGGCTACGCGAACATCGACAAGCAGATCGCACAGATCGAGGACGCGACGCAGCAGAAGTTCGATGCCATCGCCATCGCGGTCACGAGCAGCACCGCGACCGTACCGGCCCTTGAGGCGGCGGTCGCGGCGGGGATCCTCGTCGTCGGGGACGGCGTGTTCCCTGAGTCCGACAAGGTCATCAAGCGAGGCGAGGACTCCGAGATGGCCGGGTATAACGCCGGACGCTATCTCGGCAGCGCTCTCAAGGACGGCGGCTCAGTCGGCCTGCTGCTCGGACCTCCGGGTATCGACCTGATCCGGCTTCGTGAGGTTGGCGTCAAGAAGGGGATCGCCGAGTTCCCGAGCGTGACGATCGCCCAAGGCCTCAACAATCTGAGCGACCTCGTGAGCTCGACGAAGGCGGCCGAGGACATCCTCCAGGCTCACCCTGACGTCAAGGGCTTCTACGCGTTCAACAGCGTCGTGGCGCAGGCCATCGTGTCCGCCCTCAAGTCCGCGGGCAAGCAGCCGGGTGAGGTCCTCGTCGCGACGGTCGACATGGATCCGGACCTCGAGCAGATGATCCGCGATGGGTGGGTCCAGGAAACAAACGTCGCCGGATCTGTCCTCCTCGGCCGGGTCGTCGTGGACACGATCGTCGAGAAGCTCAATGGAGTCGACGTGCCCAAGGAGGGCTACCTCAAGCCCTTCGAGGTGACGAAAGAGAACCTCGACAGCTTCGATCGCACGATCCTCTATCCGCCGAGCTGATCCGACTGGAACGTCAACTCGACAAAGAGGCCCAGCCAGCCGGCTGGGCCTCTTTGCGACACCCTCTCTGCTACAGCGCGTTGTGCCTGCGCGGTTGGACCACCGGACTCGGAGCAGCAACTCCCGAGGTGGCTCCCGGGCAGTGCTTGGCCTTCGGGGCGAACCTCAAGCTGGCCGGGCTCCCACTCGGTACTTGCGCATGGGCGTCATCGGATCCGCCACTCGCAACCGGTGCAGCTCGCGTTGCCGTGTGGGTCGGCGAGACGGTGGCGATTGGGTAAAACCCAACATGTGGCCGCTGCTGAAGCGACACGTCGGTGTCCCTCTTGACAGGGCGCACCGATGCCCCGAGTTTTATCCGATGACACGGGGACGCCGTTGGCCGGTCATCCTCCTCCCGGGTGGCATCCTTCCAGCCCAGCCCGCCTACCAGAGACCGCTGGCAGAGCTCGGCGAGGCTGCGGATGCCCGCACGAGGGACCTCGAGATGTACGCGGCTGCGTCAGTCCCGCCGCCTGGCTACAGCCTGGAGACCGAGGTCGAAGGGATCGAGGGGCTCGCCGACGGCTCCGGCTTCGACACGCCCCACCTCGTCGGCGACCCCGCCGGCGGTGCATCATCACTGGCATTCGCCGCCAGTTACCCCGAGCGCCTTCGGAGCCTCACACTGATGGAGCCGGCACGGACCGGACGAACTGGTCAGACTTCGAAAGAAGCCGCCGTCTTCGATCCCTTCCGAACCATCCCGGGACTGCCGCCCGACAAGATCATGCCGGTGGTCATCGAGACCCAATTGGCGCCCCTCGTCGAGCCACCGGCTTCGCTGCCGGGACCTCGGCCAACCTGGATGCCGTCGCGGCTGCTGGCGATCGGCGGCTTCTTGGCTGCGTTCGACGCCGATGAGCCAGACGTCGAAGTTCTCCGCGCATTCGATCGTCCCGTCTACTTCGCCCTCGGCGGACGCGGCAATCCGGGCCTCTACGCGCGGATCGCGGCGAGGCTTGGCGACGTATTCTCGGACTTCATGCTCGACGTCCACGAGGATCGCCACCACTTTCGATCCACCGCACCGCTTGGAGTCCGCCCGACTGGCGGTTGCCTTGCGGCGGCCCTGGATTCGGGCGGAATCAACCCTGGACTCGACGGTCGGATGAACGAACTCATCTTCACGGCGCAGGGAGGCAAATGGCGATGAGGTACCCGTCGCTTCTCGATCGCCCCGAAGCTGACGAGATCGGGGTCGCGACAATCGGCGGAGTCCAGATCCGCTGGCGACGGTACGGGGACGGTTCGCAGACGATCCTCTTCGTTCCCACGTGGAACTTCGTCGACTCGCGCGTGCTTCGCCATCAGGTCGACGGCTTGCGTACGAAATTCCGGGTGATCACCTATGACGCCCGCGGGTCGGGTGAGAGTGATCACCCAAGGTCGGGATATCGCTTTGACGACCACGTTGCCGATGCCCTCGCGGTCCTCGACGCCACGGACACGCCCGTCGCGTCCGTCGTCGCGGCCTCGCTCGGGACGCACGTCGCCGTCCTCCTCGCCGTTGCCCAACCCATGCGTGTCCAACGCCTGGTCCTCGTTGCGCCCCCCATGGACGTGCCCAACACGAAGGCT
>JAKAHU010000343.1 GCA_021825385.1 Chloroflexota bacterium
CGGGCCGCTTCGTCCAGGGCGCGACCCGTGGTGACGGGACGACCGGCGAGGATGTGACCGCCAACCTGCGCACGATCGCGGTCATCCCGGAGCGACTGCCCGAACCGGCCTGGCTCGAGGTCCGGGGCGAGGTCTACATGCCCAAGGCCGAGTTCGCGCGGATCAACGAGGAGCGCGAACAGGCCGGGTTGCCGCTGTACGCGAACCCGCGCAACAGCGCCGCCGGCTCGCTCCGCCAGCTGGACCCGGCCGTGACCGCCAGCCGGCGGCTCTCATTCTGGGCCTACCAGCTGCTCGAGGAGCCGGTCCCGAGCGAGGGCGCCGGGAGCGCCGGCGCGTCTGCCGGTGCATCCGCCAGAGGTGCCGCCGCCACGATCCGCCCGGTCGTCAGCTCCCAGTCGGAGGCGCTCGAGCGTCTCGAGGCACTCGGCTTCCCGGTCAACCCGCACCACGAGGCCGGGCTCGACATCGAGGGCGTGATCGCCTTCACCGAGCGCTGGCGGGAGGCGCGCCACGAGCTTCCGTACGAGACCGACGGGGTCGTGGTCAAGGTCGACCGCTACGAGCTCCAGGAGCGGCTGGGCATGGTCGCTCGGGCGCCGCGCTGGGCGATCGCCTTCAAGTTCCCGCCCGAGCAGGTCGAGACCGTCGTCGAGGCGATCGTGCCCTACGTCGGCCGGACCGGTACGCTCACTCCGGTCGCCCACCTCCGCCCGGTCAAGGTCGCCGGCTCGACCGTCGCCCGGGCCACCCTCCACAACCTCGACGAGGTCCGCCGGCGCGACGTCCGGATCGGTGACACGGTCATCCTCCAGAAGGCCGGCGACGTCATCCCCGAGGTCGTCCGCTCCTTGCCCGAGCGTCGGACCGGCGCCGAGCGCGAGTTCGAGATGCCCGATCGCTGCCCGGTGTGCGGGACGCCGGTCGCCCACGACGAGGGCTCGGTCCGCTACTACTGCCCGAACCCGCGCTGCCCGGCCAAGGTCCTGGAGCGGTTCCTGCACTTCACGAGCCGGGGCGGGATGGATATCGAGGGAGCCGGCGAGGCGGTGGTCAGCCAGCTCGTCGAGCGTGGGCTGGTGACCCGCCCGGCCGACTTCTACCGGCTGACCGTGGCGCAGCTCGAGACGCTCGAGCGGTTCGCCCGCAAGAGCGCCGAGAACCTCGCCGCGGCGATCGCGCGCTCGCGGCGCCGGCCCCTGGCCCGGATCCTGAGCGCCCTCGGCATCCCGCAGGTCGGCGAGCAGACCGCGGTCGACCTGGCCGATTGGATCGCCCGGACCTGGCCGCCGGCCGAGGGCGAGCCAATGGGCGGCCCGGACGGCTGGACCGCGCGTGTCGCCCGCGAGCTCCGGCGCGTGGCGACCGTGTCGCCGGACCGGCTGACCGAGGTGCCCGGCGTGGGTGAGATCGTGGCCGCCTCGATCCGCGAGTGGTTCGCCGACCCGGCGACCGGGGACGAGCTCGAGGAGCTGGCCGCCGTCGGGGTCGAGGCCGAACGACCGGTGGTCCGCCCGGCCGGGCCCGTCGGCGGCCCACTGGCCGGCAAGACGGTCGTCGTCACCGGCACGCTCGAGAGCTTCAGCCGTCAGGAGGCGGAGGAGGCGATCCGAGCCGCCGGCGGCCACCCGGCCGGCTCGGTCAGCCGGAAGACGGACTACGTCGTGGCCGGCGAGGGAGCGGGCTCGAAGCTGGCCAGGGCCCAGGAGCTCGGCGTTCCGGTCCTCGACGAGGCGGCCTTCCGGCGCCTGCTCGCGGGTGAGGCGCCGGACCGGCCCGGGCCGGGGAGCTGACGGGGGCGACCCGAGAGGGCCGGCCTCAGGACACCGGGTTGACGGCCGGGCGAGAATCGATCCACCGGACCCGACCGGGTCGGCGGAGCGTCCCGTCCGCCGGCGGCCCGCAGGAGGTTCGCATGGAGGCACCAAGCCCGTTCCCAGCCAGCGTGCTCCGGCCGCCGTCGCCGACTGCGCGCTGCACCTGCGAGCACTGGCTCCATTGCGACTGCGCCTGCCACGGCCGGCACTGCGATCCCTCCGAGCACGTCTGCGCGGCCGAGTTCCTGCCCGACGAGGGCGGCCTGACACGCTGGGGCTGTCCGGCCTGCACCCCCGGCGTCGGGGCTCCCCACTACCTGGGCTGCGAGTTGATCGGCTGGCACGTCCCCCTCGCGCGCTGACGCTCGCCGGGCGGCGACCGTCAGCGGCCCGGCCTGAGTGAAGCTGCCTGCTCGTTGACGAGAGACCGCCCCGGGGCGGTGGCCGTCCGCCGCCGCCGGGACCGGCCGCCGGTGTATCGTCCGGGGGCCACCCTCCCGTCAATCTCGACCGTGCCACTCGGAGGTCATCGGTGACCGCATCCCCGCCACCCGCCGCCCCCTCGACGATCGCCCTGATTGCCCATGACGGGCGCAAGGTCGACATGGTCGCCTTCGCGACCTACAACCGTGAGCGTCTCGGTCATTTCGATCTCGTCGCCACCGCGACCACCGGCAAGTTGCTCGAGGAGAAGGTGGGCCTGACCGTGACGCGCCTGCTGTCCGGACCGATGGGCGGTGATGCCCAGATCGCGGCACTCGTCGCCGAGGGCAGGATCCGGGCGGTCATCTTCCTGGTCGACCCCCTGAGCGCCCATCCTCACGAGCCGGACATCCAGGCGATCCTGCGCGTGTGCAACGTGCACAACGTGCCGCTGGCGACGAACGTCGCCTCGGCCGACCTGCTGATGACCTCGAGCCTGCTCGACCGGCCCATCTGAGCGAGCGAGCGGCACCCACCGTCCGACCGGCCACCGGCCACCGGCCACCCGGTCGGCGGCGCCGACGCCGGGTCGAGGGGCCCCGCCGCCGGCTCCGGCCGCCCGGTCGGCTATCATCGTGGTCATGGCAACGCTCACCCGGGCCGATGTCGAGCACGTCGCCCACCTCGCCCGGCTCGGCCTGACCGAGGAGGAGCTGGCCCGTCTCGAGGGTCAGCTCAACCA
>JAKAHU010000087.1 GCA_021825385.1 Chloroflexota bacterium
GACCTGAACCTCGTGCGCGGCCGGCTCGACCGGGCAACGATCGCGGCCCGCCCGCCGGGGATCTGGCGCTACCTCGAGCTCCTGCCCGTCAGCTCGCCGCCGGCCCGTGGCCTGGCCGTCGGCTCGACGCCGCTGGTGGCCGCCGACCGGCTGGGGGGCGCCGTCGGGATCGACCGTCTGTGGATCAAGGACGACAGCCGCAATCCGAGTCTGTCGTTCAAGGACCGGGCCGTCGCGGTCGCGGCCGCAACCGCTCTCGAGTTCGGCCTGGGGGCACTCGCCTGCGCTTCCACGGGCAACCTGGCCGGGGCGACGGCCGCCGCCGCGGCCGCGATCGGGCTGCCGGCCTACGTCTTCATCCCGGCCGACCTCGAGCCGGCCAAGATCGATCACGCCCTCGCCTACGGGGCCACGGTCGTCCCGGTCGACGGCACCTACGATGACGTCAACCGGCTCTGCCTCGAGGTGGCCGACGAGCTTGGCTGGGGGTTCGTCAACATCAACCTCCGGCCGTTCTATGCCGAGGGGAGCAAGACGCTCGCCTTCGAGATCGCCGAGGCCCTCGGCTGGCGCCTGCCCGATGTCGTCGTGGCGCCGATCGCCTCGGGTGCGATGTTCACGAAGCTGGCCCGGGGATTCGACGAGTTGGCCGCGATCGGCCTGGTCGACCGGACGCCGGTCCGGTTCGTCGGCGGCCAGGCGGCCGGTTGTGCGCCGGTCGCCGCCGCCTTCGCCGCCGGGACGGACGTGATCGAGCCGGTCCGGGTGCCGGACACGATCGTCCGTTCGCTGGCGATCGGGAACCCGGCCGACGGTCGCTACTCCCTCGAGCTGGCCCGCGCTTCCGGTGGCTCGATCGAGGCTGTCTCGGACGAGGCGACGGCCGAGGCAATCCGGCGAGTTGCCACGCTCGAGGGGATCTACCCCGAGACGGCCGGTGGGGTGACCCTGGCCGCGGCCGAGGCGGCCCGCCGGCGGGGGGTCATCCGGCCGGGCGACGAGGTCGTCGCGCTCCTCACCGGCAACGGCCTCAAGACGCCCGATGCGGTCCGGTTCGGGGTCGAAGCTCGACCGGCGCGGCCGGCCCAGCCGGGCCTGGCGCCAACGATCCCGGCCCGCTTCTCGGCCTTCGAAGCGTGGCTCGAGGGGTGAGCGGCACGATGTCGACGGTACGCATCCCGCCCGTCCTGCGGGCGACGACCGGTGGCCGGAAGCAGATCGAGATCGCGGGCGGAACCGTCCGGGAAGTGCTCGACCAGCTCGTCGCGGCCCACCCGGGCCTGGCGCCGCAGCTGTTGACCGGGGAGGGTGAGCTGAACCGGTTCGTGAATCTCTTCCTCAACGAGGTTGACGTTCGCCACCTGCAGGGGCTGGACACGCCGGTCGCGGAGCGCGACACGATCGTCCTCCTGCCGGCCATGGCGGGCGGGTAGCAGGCGGCCGCCGTTCGGCGGGCAAGATCGGATCTCGCGTCCTGGAGCGCCACTCGACCGGCGTTCGGCGGGCGAGGACAGACCTCCCGAGCCGCCCCGCCCTGCCGCTAACGATCAGGCAGGCTCGGCCCCGCTGCCCACGGGCCATCGGTTAGGAGACGGCCGCGCCCGCCGCGATCCTGACTGGTAGCCGGCGCGCGCCCCAGTTGCCTGGTCGGTCGGCGAAGACGCCCGGCACGCGTGCCCCGCACCGGCTGCACGCGCCACCGGCGGTCAGCCGGTACGTCTCGATCGTGTACCCGTCGCGCCCGATCAGGAGCGTGCCGCAGGCGTGGCAGTAGGTCGACTGCCCGACCCGGTCATGGACGTTGCCCGTGTAGGCGTAGCGGATCCCGTTGCGCAGGGCGATCGACCGGGCGCGGGTGAGCGTGGCGGGCGGCGTCGGCGGCACGTCGAGGAGCCGGTAGTCGGGGTGGAAGGCCGTGAAGTGGATCGGCACGTCCGGTCCCAGCTCGCTGACGACCCAGCGGGTGAGGGCGTCGAGCTCGGCGCTCGAATCGTTCCGGCCCGGGATGAGCAGGGTCGTGATCTCGAGCCAGACGTCGGTCTCGTGGCGGATGTAGCGCAGGGTGTCGAGAACCGGCTCGAGATGCCCGGCGCACAGGTCCTGGTAGAACTCGTCGGTGAAGCCCTTGAGATCGACGTTCGCGGCGTCGATGTGCCGGTAGAACTCGGCCCGCGGCTCGGGGTTCATATAGCCGGCGGTGACGGCGACGGCCCTGATCCCGACCGTCCGGCAGGCGTCGGCGACATCGATCGCGTACTCGGCGAAGACGACCGGGTCGTTGTAGGTGAAGGCCACCGAGGCACAGCCCAGCCGCCGGGCGGCGCGCGCGATCGCCTCCGGAGAGGCGGCCTCGGCCAGGGTGTCGATCTCGCGCGACTTCGAGATGTCCCAGTTCTGGCAGAACCGGCAGGCGAGGTTGCAGCCGGCCGTGCCAAACGAGAGGACCGCCGACCCGGGCAGGAAATGGTTCAGGGGTTTCTTCTCGATCGGGTCGACGCAGAACCCGGACGACCGGCCGTAGCTGGTCAGGACGATCTGGTCGCCCTCGCGGGCACGGACGAAGCAGAGGCCGCGCTGGCCCTCGTGCAGGCGGCAGGCCCGCGGGCACAGGTCGCACTGGATCCGCCCGTCGTCGAGCCGGTGCCAGTACTTCGTTGGGACGGTGAACGCGTCCACGGCGCCGATTCTAGTCCGGCCGGACGTCGGCGATCCGGCACAGCCAACGGGCCGTTCCTCACTGGTCACCAACCCTCCCCGAGCGTAGGGTCGGGGCATGACAGGCGTCCGTCCGCCGGTCGACCGGGCGGAGCAACGGCGGCTCCTGCGCTGGGCTCGCGAGGCGATCGAGACGGCGGTCGGTGGTAACCCCGACCCGCGGATCGCGGAGTCCGAGTTGAGTCCTGCCCTGCGCGTCCCGCGCGCCGCTTTCGTCACCCTCACCGAGGATGGCCAGCTGCGCGGCTGCATCGGGCGGCTCGACCCGGACCGGCCGCTCTGGGAGAACGTCGTCCACGCGGCCGTCGGCGCGGCGACCGCCGACCCGCGCTTCGCGCCCGTCTCACCGGCCGAGCTGGGCAAGATCCGGATCGAGATCTCGGTTCTCGACCCGCCCGTGGAGATCAGGGACCCGGCGGAGTTCGATCCGGCCGTCCACGGGATCATCGTCGAGCGCGACCAGCGGCGTGGCCTGCTCCTTCCGGGGCTCGGTGCGGAGTACGGCTGGAGCCGGGAACAGACGCTCGCCGCGGCGTGCTGGAAGGCGGGCCTGCCGCTCGATGCCTGGCGAGATCCGGAGACGCGGCTGTCGGTCTTCACCGCCTTCGCATTCGGCGAAGCCGAGGGGCCGGAGGCGCGGGGGACCGAGCCGGGGACCGAGCCGGCCCCCGACGACTGAGCCGACTAGGGAGCCCGCACCTCGATCGTGCCGGTCATCCCGGGGTGGTAGACGCACAGGTACGAGTAGGTTCCCGGGACGTCGAACCGGCGTTCGTACGAGGCCCCCGGGGGCAGGTTGCCGGAGTCCCAGGATCGGTCGGTCGCGGTAACGGTGTGGGGCAGATCGTCATCGTTGAACCAGCGCACGGTCTCCCCGGTCGTGACCGTGAGCGTCGGCGGAGTGAATCGCGAGCCGGACATCCGAACCGACGTTCCCGCCGGCGCAGTCGGCCCGGGCCCGTACCCACCGCCCATCATCCACGGCCCCATCTGCCAGCCGCCGCCCGGTCCGCCCCAGGCCCGCCCATACCCGGCCGCCGCGCTGAAGAACCAGACGACGAGCGCGGCCACGATCAGCACGACTCCGATCAGGCCGATCGAGCGGTCGCCCGCGCCCCGGGGTTGGGGCTCACCGAGCGTCCGGCGCGCCTCCTCGAACTGGGCGGCGTCGATCTCGCCGCGGGCGAACCGAGCCCGCAGGAGGGCGAGCGCCTCGTCCTCGGACCTGGTGACCGTCAGGGCCCGGATCGCCCACACGACGACGAAGACGACGCCGACCATGAACAGCAGCCCGGCCAGGGCCCCCAGCCAGCCGGATCCCCAGCCATATCCCAACATCACGGTGCATCACCCCTTCAGTTGCATCTCGGCCTCGACGGCGTCCGGGTCGTGGCACCCACGGTGCTCGCTGCGGCCCCGACGCGCCGCGATCAGAAGCTGATCACCTTGTCGGCCCACAATGTCCAGTCGGTCAGCTCGGCGATCGAGGAGCGATGGACGCCCTCGATGAGCGCCTCGTCGGTCAGGCCCCGGGCGTCCATGCACGTCCCGCAGGCGCCGACCGGCGCGCCGCGGCTGGCCACCCCTCGCACCATCCGCTCGAGGTTGTAGAAACCCTCCGGGCAGGTCTGGCCGCGATGCGCACAACCGACCGCGTCAGCCATCAGGAACAGGCGCAGCTCCACCCCCGGCTGCTTCACCAGCCCGAGCGCAAGCCGGAGACCGTTGTACGAGCGTTCCGTTCCATATGGCGGGTCGTTCAGGATCAGCAGGATGTTCATCGCGTTCGGATAGAGTGGTGCGCCGGGCCCGCCGCCGGAGCATCCGGACGGCCTCCTGCGGACGGGCCGAAGGCACCGTCAATGGACCGGTCCGGTCCGGCCGGGTCGGTCACAGTCGGGAGCTGAGCCCGAGTGCCCTCGCCCCGAGCTGCAGTCCGAGGCCGGCCAGGCGACGCTCGAGCCTGCTGCCGAGCCAGTACCGCTCGAACAGGACCTTGCCCAGGTGCCAGATCCGGCGCGGTCGGCGCAGGGTGAGCCGGGGATCGGGCTGGGCGAAGAACTGGCCGACTGCGAAGGCGGCCCGCCCGGCGCCGAGCTCGACCCAGCAGTAGCCCAGACCATCGAACCGGGCCTCGCGGCCACGTCCGAAGCGGGCCGCGATCCGCTCGGCGACCACGAGCGCCTCGCCGTGGGCGAAGACGCCGGCCTTGGGCAGGAGCTTGCCGTTCACGAGCTGAACGGCGGTGACGTCGCCGATGGCAAACACGTCCTCCCGGCCGGTCTCGAGCGTCTCCCGGTCGACCGGGATCCAGCCGGCGGCGTTCGCCAGGCCGGACTCGCGGACGGCGTCCGGGGCGCGATGTGGTGGTGTGGCCGCCAGCAGGTCGACCTCGGCCGAGGTCCCGTCGGCGAACAGGATCCGGTGACGTTCCGGATCGTAGCCCTGCACCGGCCGGTCGGGATGGTAGCGGATGCCCCGCTGCTCGAGCAGGGCCACGACGGCGCGCCCCAGGGCCGGCCCGGCGACCGGCATCGGGGCCGGCTCGGGCGTGTAGACGTCGATCTCGGTCCGTTCGCGGATGCCGCGCTCGCGAAGCGCCGCATCGATCAGGAAGGCGGCCTCGTAGGGCGCCGCCGGGCACTTGAATGGGAGCGACGTCACCGTCACCGCCACGCGTCCGCCCCCGAACCGCCCGAGGGCGTCGCGGAACGACGAGGCCCCCGGGACGGTGAAGAAGTCATGGGCGGTCTCGGCGTAGCCCGGGCTGGCCTCGGGTGCCAGCTGTGCCCCGAGGGCGACGACGATCGCGTCCCCGCCGAGCTCGCCGGCCTCGGTCACCACCCGCCGCTGGTCCGGATCGATCTCGCGCACCGTCGCCCGGACGAACTCGATCCCTGGATTGAGGAGCTCGGCGATCGGTCGCGCCAGGCGGGCCGGCTGGCGCCGTCCGACCATCAACCAGAGCAGCGACGGCGCGAAGAGCTGGTCGGGTTGGCGGTCCACCACGACCACGCGATCGGCCCGATCGAGCGTGCGGCGAAGGGCGTTGGCGGTGACCACCCCGCCGACTCCTCCACCCAGGACGAGCACCGTCTTCATCGCCGGCTCCTGTTCCGGTCCGCGTCCCCTGTCCGACCCGCCCGCGGGCCCCGATGGTGGCACACGGCCCGCCGGATGCCAAGAGCCGATCGGTTGATCGGCGGGTTCTCGATCGGGCGCCTATGCTATTCGGACGCGCGTCCGGTCGCGCGTCGAGCAACCGGGTCGAGAGCGTCGGGCACCTGCCCAGCCCGCCGCACCGCCCGGCATCACGAGAGAGGGATCGCAAGGATGACGCAGATCGCAGAACCGTCGGCCGCCATGGCGTCCCCGACCGGCGGGGCTGTCGTCGGACACTGGATCGGCGGCCGGCTCGTCCCCGGCACCTCGGGCCGCCGCGGCCCGGTCTACAACCCCGCCACCGGCCAGCTCGCCCGCGAGGTGGACTTCGCGTCCACGGCCGAGGTCGACGCCGCGGTCGCCGCGGCCAAGGCGGCCTTCCCGGCCTGGCGCGCCACCTCGCTCTCGAAGCGGACGGACATCCTGTTCAGGATCCGCAACCTGGTCGAGGCGAACCGGCGCGAGCTGGCCGCGATCCTGACCGCCGAGCACGGCAAGGTCCCCTCCGACGCCCTCGGCGAGATCGCCCGCGGCCTCGAGAACCTCGAGTTTGCGTGCGGGGTCCCAAGCCTGCTCAAGGGCGGCTTCAGCGAGCAGGTCTCGGGTGGGATCGACGTCTACCAGATCCGCCAGCCGCTTGGCGTCGTGGCCGGGATCACGCCCTTCAACTTCCCGGCCATGGTCCCGATGTGGATGTTCGCCAACGCGATCGCCTGCGGCAACACGTTCGTCCTCAAGCCGTCCGAGAAGGACCCCTCGGCATCGCTGTTCATGGCTGAGCTGCTTCGCCAGGCGGGCGTTCCCGACGGCGTCTTCAACGTCATCCAGGGCGACAAGGTCGCCGTCGACCGGATCCTCGAGCATCCGGACATCGCCGCCGTCTCGTTCGTCGGCTCGACCCCGATCGCGCGTTACATCTACGAGACCGGCACCCGCAACGGCAAGCGCGTCCAGGCCCTCGGCGGGGCGAAGAACCACATGGTGCTCCTGCCCGATGCCGACCTCGACATGGCCGCCGATGCGGCCGTCTCGGCGGCCTACGGTTCGTCCGGCGAGCGATGCATGGCGATCTCGGTGGTCGTGGCCGTGGGTGACGTGGCCGATCCGTTCATCGAGGCGGTCAAGGCCCGCCTGCCGAAGATCAAGGTGGGCCCGGGGACCGACCCCGAGGCGCAAATGGGCCCGCTGATCACCCGGCAGCACCTCGAGCGGGTCGCCTCGTTCCTCGATCGGAGCCGCGAGCAAGGTGCCGAGGTCGTGTGCGATGGGCGGGACCATCCGCTCCACCGTGAGAGCGACGGGTTCTTTCTGGGCGTCTCGCTCATCGACCGCGTCACCCCGGACATGGACAGCTACCGCAACGAGATCTTCGGCCCGGTCCTCGAGGTCGTCCGGGTCAAGACGTACGACGAGGCCGTCCGGCTGGTCAACGAGAACCCCTACGGGAACGGGACCGCGATCTTTACCCGGGACGGTGGTGCCGCTCGCCAGTTCCAGTTCGAGGCCCAGGCGGGCATGGTCGGGATCAACGTGCCGATCCCGGTCCCGGTCGCCTACTACAGCTTCGGCGGCTGGAAGGGTTCGCTCTTCGGCGACCTCCACATGTACGGTCCGGAAGGGCTCCAGTTCTACACCAAGGCAAAGGTCGTGACCGCCCGCTGGCCCGATCCCGGGACGAGCAAGGTCGATCTGGGCTTCCCTCGGACGAGATGATCCGGCGACTGCCGGAGGTGGCCCGAGGCGGGCGGCCGTCGTCCGCCTCGGGGGCCGTCCTGCCCGCGCACCTGCTGACGATCCCGGACCAGCTGGGTGACACTCGCCAGCGGATCCTCTTCGTCGCCTCACATCTGTTCGCCCGCCAGGGCTACGCGGCAACCTCCACCCGCCAGATCGCCGACCTGGTCGGCATCCGGCAGCCCTCGCTCTTCCATCATTTCGAGTCGAAGGCGGCGATCGCTGGTGAGCTCCTCGACTACGACCTCGATGTCTGCCTGCCGCTCGTCGAAGCGTTGGCCGCCGAGCAGGGTCCGGCTGCCGATCGCCTCTATCGCCATCTCCGTCACGACGTCGCGCACCTCGCCGGCGCACCGTACAACCTGGGCGGGCTGTACATGACCGAGGTGACCGAGCAGCCGGGTTTCGCCACCTACCGTCGCCGGCACGAGCGACTCCATCAGGCCCAGGAGCAGATCATCAGCGATGGCCAGCGGCGGGGCGAGTTCATCCTGCTGCCGGCGCGCTTCGTCCGTGAGGCGATCACGGGCATCCTCCTGCGGACCGCCCAGGTCTATGGCGGTGGCCGGGAGCCGGCGCCGGCCGGGTTCGCGGACGACGTCGCCTCGCTCGTCCTGCGCTCGCTGCTCGTCGACCCCTCGCGCCTCGATGAGCTGCGCGCTGACGTTCGCGGTCTGGGCGCGCGGGTCGTCGCGCCGGCCTGAGGCGTCTCAGAGTGGCTCGAAGCGAGCCGTGAAATGGCGCAGCTGCGGCGGCTGCGCGACGATCCGCAGGCCGCGCAGCTTGGGCGCGAGCGTCGCCACATGGCGGACGACCTCGATCACGTAGTCGATGTGTGACTGGGTGTAGGTCCGGCGCGGGATCGCCAGCCGGACCAGGTCCATCGGCGCCGCCGACTCGGACCCGTCGGGATGGCGGCCGAACATGACCGTCCCGATCTCCACGCCGCGGATCCCGCCCTCGAGATAGAGCGCCACGGCCAGGGCCTGGCCGGGGTACTCGAGCGGCGCGATCTGGGGCAGGAGGGCTCGCGCGTCGAGGTAGACCGCGTGGCCCCCGATCGGCCGGACGACGGGCACGCCGGCCGCGTCGAGCGCCTCGCCAAGGTAGGCGGTCGAGCGAATCCGGTAGCGCAGGTAGTCCTCGTCCACGACCTCGCGCAGTCCCTGGGCGATCGCCTCGAGGTCGCGCCCGGCCAGGCCCCCGTAGGTCGGGAATCCTTCGGTCAGGATCAGCAGGTTCCGGCAGCGCTCGGCCAGGGCGTCGTCGTTGAGCGCGAGCCAGCCGCCGATGTTCGCCAGGCCGTCCTTCTTGGCGCTCATCGTCATTCCGTCGGCCAGCGCGGCCATCTCGCGCACGATCTCCGGGATCGGGCGGGTGGCGTATCCGGGCTCGCGGGTCCTGATGAACCAGGCGTTCTCGGCGAACCGGCAGGCGTCGAGAAAGAGCGGCAGGCCGTGGCGGTCGCAGACCTCGCGCACGGCGCGCAGGTTCTCGAGGCTGACCGGCTGTCCGCCGCCCGAGTTGTTGGTCACCGTGACGAAGACGACCGGGACGTTCGCCGGCCCGCGCTCTCGGATCAGGGCCTCGAGGGCGTTGACGTCCATGTTCCCCTTGAAGGGGTGGACGAGGGACGGGACCCGGCCCTCTGGGATCACGAGGTCCACGGCCTCGGCGCCGGTGAACTCGACGTTTGCTCGGGTCGTGTCGAAGTGGGTGTTGTTCGGGATCACCTTGCCCGGACCGCCGAGGGCGCTGAAGAGGATCCTCTCGGCCGCCCGTCCCTGGTGGGTCGGGATGACGTGGCCGAACGGGAAGAGCGCCTGGACCGCGTCGCGGAAGGCGTAGAACGAGGGCGAGCCCGCGTAGCTCTCGTCGCCGTGCTGGATCGCGGCCCACTGGTCGCGGCTCATCGCGCCGGTTCCCGAGTCGGTGAGCAGGTCGATCAGGACGTCGTCGGCGTGGAGGCCGAAGAGGTTCCAGCCGGCCGCCTCGAGGGCCCGCTCGCGCTCGGCGCGGGTCGTCAATCGGATCGGCTCGACCGAATGGATCCGGAACGGTTCGATGATCGTGCGCCAGCGTTCCATGGGCAGCCCTCCTGCCCGGCCGCGGTTGCGCAGCCGACTGCGAGCCGAGGATACGCCGGATCAGACACCCTCGAAGGTGGCGGGCGATTGGCGCTTGCCAACGGAGCGGTGCTCCTGTAGGATGCCGGTCGACCCCGCCGGATGTGGCGGGACGAGCAAGCGCACGGCGAAACGATCCACTCCTCTCACGGTTTCCGCGAGGCAGGTCGCAGAAACCGGGCACGAGAAGGAGTGGTTTTTTGTACGCAGACAAGGTCCTGACCTGCAGCGACTGCAGCCAGGAGTTCACGTTCAGCTCGAGTGAGCAGGACTTCTACGCCCAGCGTGGGTTCACCGAGCCTCGCCGGTGCAGCAGCTGCCGTGCCAGCCGCAAGGCGGCCCGGGGCGACTCCGGTGGCTACGGCAACGGCGGCTCGAGCTACGGCAACGGCGGCTCGAGCTACGGCAACGGCGGTGGGTACGGCTCCCGCGACCGCGGCCCGCGCGAGATGTTCGCCGCGACCTGTTCGGCCTGTGGTCGCGAGACCCAGGTTCCGTTCCGGCCGACGAGCGGCAAGCCCGTCTACTGCAACGACTGCTTCGCCTCACGGCGACGCTAGTCCGCGCGGTCGGGCGACCGACCTAGGGATGGACGCACGAGGCCCCGGGCGAACCGCCCGGGGCCTCGTGCGTGTAGGCTGCTCCGAGTTCCGATGATCACCGGAGGCTCGACCATGTGCCGCAGCATCAGGACGCTCCGCCGGCCCGACCGGCCGGCCACCGCCGAGGAGATCGAGGCGGCCGCACTCCAGTTCGTGCGCAAGGTGAGCGGCTACCGCCAGCCGTCGAAGGTGAACCGGCCCGCCTTCGAGGCTGCCGTGGCCGAGATCGCGGGCACCTCGCGGCGGCTGCTGGACTCGCTCCAGGCACGCTGATGGGCTCGACGACCGCCCCCGCAGGCCGCCCGGCAGGGCCGGGGACCGCTTCGGCAGGCAGTGCGGCAGGATCCGAGATCGCTCCGCCCTGGTGGGTCCGGCCCGGCCTGGAGATCCGCCACGGCCGCCTGTTCGTGGGCGGGGCCGATGCCGAAGCCCTCGCCCGCCAGCACGGCACCCCGCTCTTCGCCTACGATCTGCCCCGCTTCGGCGAGAACGCCCGGCGGTTCCAGGCCGCGCTCGAGCGTGCCGGCCTGCCCCACCGGGTCCGGTTCGCGCTCAAGGCGAACCGCGAGCCGGAGGCGCTGGCCGTCCTGCGCGCCCTCGGCCGGCCGGGCGAACGATCGGCGATCGGGATCGACGCCTGCTCGCCGGGTGAGGTCCTCCATGCCCGGGCCAACGGCTGGCTGGCCGAGGAGATCAGCTTCACCGGCACGAACGTCTCCGAGCGTGACCTCGACGTCCTCTTGGCCGAGCCGATCCACCTCAACCTCGACGCGATCAGCCAGCTCGAGCGGGTCGGTCGGCGGGCGCCGGGGCGGACGGTCGGGATTCGGGTCAACCCGCAGGCCGGAGCCGGCTACCACGCCGGGCTCGAGTACAGCGGCGAGCGGCCGACGAAGTTCGGGATCTACGAGGACCGGCTGGCCGAGGCAGTCGAGGTTGCCCGCCGCCACCGGCTGACGATCGACACGCTCCATTTCCACGCCGGTTCGGGCTGGCTGGCCGACGGTCTGGCCGGATTCGAGCGGGCCCTCGAGCGAGCGGTGGGCATGGCCCGGACCCTGCTCGGGGCTGGCTGCCCGATCCGCGAGGTGAACGTCGGCGGCGGTCTGGGCGTCCCGGCCCGGGCCGACGAGCGTCCGGTCGACCTCGATGCCTACGCGGCCGTCCTCGCCCGCCATCTGGGACCGCTCGGGGTCGTGGTCGGTTGCGAACCGGGCGACTACATCGCCAGGGACACCGCGGTCCTGCTCGGCGAGGTCGTGGTCGTCGAGGAGCGCGGTGGGGTGACCTTCGTCGGGCTCGACCTCGGCTGGAACGTCAACTGCGGGTACTTCGTCTACCGGTACGCCCAGGAGATCGTCGCGTGCCGGGCGCCCGACGCGCCGCGGACGGAGGTCGTGACCGTCGCCGGCCACATCAACGAAGCCGGCGATGTCTTCGCCGAGGACTACCCGATGCCGCCGGTGCGCGAGGGCGAGATCGTCGCCCTCCTCGGTCTGGGCGGCTACGCCCAGGCGATGAGCATGACCCACTGCCTGCGGCCGCTGGCCGGGGCCGTCTTCCTCCGGCGCTGAAGGTGGGCCGGCGATGAGGACCGACCGGACGGACCCGGATCAGCCCGTCCGCCACGCCACGGTGGCGAGGATCCTCGCCGTCCGCGGCTCGGCCGCGATCGTTCGCGAGGATCACCTCGTGGGCGAGGAGCCGATGGAGATCCGGGTCGCGGGGCCGGGTCAGGAGCCGGTCAGCGTGGCGGTCACGATGCGCACGCCCGGCTTCGAGGCCGAGCTCGCGGTCGGGTTCCTCCACACCGAGGGCCTGGTCGGGATCGACGAGGTCGTCGGGGTCGAGTTCGCCGACCCGGCCGAGGCCGCCCAGCCCGACGACATCGTCCTCGTCCGCCTGCGCCGGGCGTTCGACCCCTCCCTGGCCGCCGAGCGCCACTTCGTGGCTACCGCCTCGTGCGGGATCTGCGGCAAGGCGACCCTCGACGAGATCGAGGTCCGCTGCGCGCCACTCCCGCCCGGTCCGGTCGTCGGGCCGGCCGTGCTCCTCGATCTGCCGGTCACGCTCCGGGCCGCCCAGCCGGTGTTCGACCATACCGGCGGCGTCCACGCTGCCGGCCTCTTCGACCCGGCCGGCAGGCTGGTCTCGCTGCGCGAGGACGTCGGTCGTCACAACGCGCTCGACAAGCTCGTCGGCGAGCAGCTCCTCGCCGGGCGGATGCCGCTCCACGATCGGATCCTGCTCGTCAGCGGCCGGGCGAGCTTCGAGATCGTCCAGAAGGCGGCCGTGGCCGGGATCCCGATCGTGTGCGCGATCTCGGCGCCCTCGGACCTCGCCGCCGAGGCGGCCGGGCGGCTCGGGGTCACCCTCGTCGGTTTCCTGCGCGGCGACGGCTTCAACGTCTACGCTCACCCCGAGCGGATCGAGCTCGCCGATCGCTGACCGGCGCGATCGCGACCGATCGGCGGGCGCGGTCGTTCGCGCCGGCTTATCCGCCCTCGCCGCGGTTCTGGACGAACTGGAAGCCGAAGCGTCCCTTGATGCACAGGTGCCCCTCGGTGATCTCCTGGTCGAGCGGCGAGGTCACCTTGACGATCTCGTTGTCCTGGACGTGGAGCGTGAGCGTGCAGCCCACGCCGCAGTAGGGGCAGATCGTGTCGGTCCGGGTCTGGGCCGCCTCGTCCCAGGTGCCGGCCTGGCGCATCTCGTGCTCGGAGCGGAACATCAGTGCCCCGGTCGGGCAGACGCCGATGCAGTTGCCGCAGTAGACGCAGGCCGAGGCGGGGAGCGGGACGTCCGCCTCGGTCGAGATCCGGGCCTCGAAGCCGCGCCCGGCGACCGCGATCGCAAACGTGTTCTGGGCGTCCAGCCCGCACGCCTCGACGCACTTGTAGCACAGGATGCAGCGGCTGTAGTCGCGGACGTAGAGCGGATTGTCGATCTTCACCGGCTGGGCGACCGTCTCGGCCGCCGGCCCGTACCGTCCCGGGTCGGCGCCGTAGCGCTCGATGTAGCCGGCGACCTGTGGGGCGAGCGAGAGGTCGACCGACGAGCCGAGGAACTCGAGGACCATCTTCCGGCTGTGGCGGACGCGCTCGGAATCGGTCTGGATCTCCATCCCCGGTTCGACCGTTCGCGAGCAGGCCGGGACGAGCACCCGCGAGCCGGTCACCTCGACGACGCAGATCCGGCAGACGTTCACCGGGGTCAGGTTCTCCAGGAAGCAGAGGGTGGGGGTGTCGATCCCCTGCGCCCGGCAGGCCTCGAGGATCGTCGAGCCCTCGGGGACGGCGGCCGGCCGGCCGTCGATCGTGATCTCG
>JAKAHU010000344.1 GCA_021825385.1 Chloroflexota bacterium
ATCATCATCGGGCTTGCCGGACTGGCGGGGGTCGCCAGGCTGACGGGGGTCGCCGGGCCGGCGGGTCTCGCCGTGGCGCGCCGGCCGCCCGGCGGCAAGCAGCGCCGACGGCCGACCGGTCCGCTCATCGCGCTCGTCGTCGGCGCTTCGCTGATCGCGTTCCGGAGCGTCATCGGAGCGATCGTTGCTCCGCCACCCCCGGGCGGCGGAGCGCTGCCGGCCGGGACCGGGCCGTGGCCAGCGATCGTCGAGTCGGTCGGCGCCCCGCGAGCCGGCCAGCAGCAGGCGACGCTCCGGCTCGAGGGCGGCGAACGGGTCTCGGCCACCCTGCCCCGCTACCCGGTCATCGCCGGCGGCGACCGGGTCGTCGTGAGCGGATCGCTCCGTCCACCTCCGTCGGACGGCTATGGCCGGTACCTCGCCCGGATCGGGGCGGTCGCGACCCTGCGTGCCCGTTCGCTCGAGCGCGAGCCCACGCCCGATCCCGAGACGGCCGGCGGTCCGGCCCGGGCGCTCGAGGCGCTCCGCACGACCTCGGCCGACGGTCTGGCGCTCGTCCTTCCCGAACCCGAGGCCGGACTGGCCGCAGGGATCCTGATCGGCCTGCGCGAGCGAGTCGACCGCGACCTGGCGTCGGCCTTCACGACCGCCGGGGTCAGCCACATCGTCGCCATCTCGGGCTGGAACATCGCGATCGTCGGGGCGGTGGTCGCGGCTCTGACCCGGCGCTGGCCCCGTCGGCGTCGGAGCGGGGCGACGGTCCTGGCGATCGTCACCTACACCGCCTTCGCCGGAGGGTCGCCGTCGGTCGTCCGCGCCGCCCTGATGGCCGGGGTCGCGCTCCTCGCTCGCGAGAGTGGCCGGGCCGGCAGCGCCGCGACGGCGCTCGGCTGGGCGGTCGTCATCCTCCTGGTGGTCGATCCGCGGCTCATCGACGACCCGGGCTTCCAGCTCTCGGCGCTCGCGACCGCCGGGCTGATCGCCTGGGCGACGCCGCTGACCAACCGCCTCGAGCGGCTGACCGGGGGCCGGCTGCCGGGCTGGACGGTCGAAGGGCTCGGGGTTTCGCTGGCCGCCCAGGCGGCGACGCTACCGGTCGTGCTGCTCGACTTCGGCCGGCTCGCGCTCGTGGCCCCGGCGGTGAATCTGCTCGTCGTGCCGCTCGTGCCGCCCGCCATGGCCGCCGGAGCAATCGCCCTCGGGGCCGGCTGGCTGGCGCTCGCCGGCCTGCCGGCGGTGCTGGCACGTCTGCTCGGCCTGCCGGCCTGGGTCCTGCTGACGGCGATCGTGCGGGTCGTCGACGCCGCGGCCACGCTGCCATTCGCCTCGGTCACCCTCGACCCTCCCCTGGCCACGCTCGCGGCGGGCATGGCATGGGCGCTGATCGCGGCCGTCGTTGCGGCTCGGCGGAGACTGCCCGGCCGTGCCGCTGGCCCCCAGCCGGCCCCCGCGCGCCGACTCGGCCGCTCCAACCGCGCCCGGCGCTGGACGTCCACGCGCCTGGCCGCGGTCGCCCTCGCCGCGGCCCTGTTCGGCCTGACCCTCGCGGCCGCCAACCGGCCCGACGAGCGCGCCCGCCTGACCGTCCTCGACGTCGGCCAGGGAGACGCGATCCTCGTCGAGGGCGGGCGCGGCGGTCGCCTCCTCGTCGACGGCGGACCGGACCCCGGTCGCCTGATCGTCGCTCTCGATGCCCGCCTGCCGCCCTGGGACCGGCGGCTCGACCTGGTCGTCCTCAGCCATCCCCACGAAGACCACGTCGCCGGCCTGGCGTTGCTGCTCGAGCGCTATCGTGTCGGCCGCCTGTTCGAGCCGGGGATGCGCGGGCCCGGGCCGGGGTACGAAGCCTTCCGGGCCAGGCTGACGGCGAGCGGCCGGCAGGTCGACCGGCTCGCAACCGGCGACCACTTCACCCTCGACCAGATCGACGTTCGGGTCCTCTGGCCGGACCGGGGCACGGTTCCCGATCAGCCAACCGACGCCGGCACGGGGATCAACAACGTCTCGATCGTCCTGCTCGGTGAGGTCGGCGGACGCCGGTTCTTGCTCACCGGCGACATCGAGCAGGGCGTCGACCCGGTCCTCGTCGCCCGCGGACTCCCCCGCGTCGAGCTCCTCAAGGTCGCCCACCACGGCAGCCGGACCGCGACCACGAGCGCGTTCCTCGACGCCGTCCGGCCATCGATCGCGATCATCTCGGTTGGCACGGGCAACCCCTACGGTCACCCGAGTCCGGCCACGATCAGGCGGCTCGAGGCCCACCGGGCGCGGGTCTGGCGAACCGACCGCGACGGCTCGGTCGAGGTCGCCTTCGGTCCTGACGAGATCAGCGTGACCCCGGAACACGCACCGCGACCGGGCACCAGGGCAGCCTCCGCCACCAGGCTCCTGTACCATCGGCTCGATGCCAGCACCCGGCCGGATCGAAGCCGCCGCCCTCCTGCTCTCCCTCCGCCCGCCCGAGTGGTTCCTCCGGCATTCGCGCGCCGTGGCCGAGGTCGCGGGCTGGCTGGCGTCCCGGATCGTGGCCACCGGCACCCCGCTCGACCGCCGACTGGTCGAGGCGGCGGCCCTCCTCCACGACGTCGACAAGCTCCTGCCAGCCAACGACCCCGCGGCCGCGCTCCCCCACGGCCTCGGGTCGGCGGCCTGGCTGGCGCGGCGGGGCCACCCGGAGCTCGGGGCCGCCGTTGCCGCCCATCCGGTGACACGGCTGCTCGACGGCACCGGCGAGGATGGCCGGGGCGGCCTGGCCACGCTCGAGGAGCGGGTCGTCGCCTACGCCGACAAACGCGCCGGCCAGCGGCTCCAATCCCTCGACGCCCGGTTCGCCTCGTGGCGCCGGCGCTACCCGCCCGGCGCGCGCGGCCGGGGCGAGGGCTGGGACGAGGCCACGTTCCGGCTCGTGCGCCAGCGCGCGGACCGGCTCGAGGCCGACGTG
>JAKAHU010000345.1 GCA_021825385.1 Chloroflexota bacterium
GGTTGGCGTCGGCGTTGGGGTGGGGGTCGGGGCCGGGGTCGGCGTTTCGGTCGGGGTCGGCGTTTCGGTCGGGGTCGGGTCGGCCGAAGGCGCCGGCGAGCCACTCGAAGCCGGGCTCGCGGTCGGCATCGGTGAAGCCGGGGCTACGGGCGCGGGCGGGGCGGTAAGCCCCTGGGCCGACGGGACGGCCTGGACGAACCAGTCGGCGGCGTTGTCGTTCGTGTCGACGACGTTGCCGTCGAGTCCGCCCGGACGCCGCTCGATGCTCGACCCTGCCGGCGGGGCGGCCGCGGCCGTCCCCTCGACGAACGCGTTCGAGGCGTCCCCCCAGCCAACGGCGTCGATCGCGGCCCCACCGACCGGACGCAGGACCAGGGCCCCGCCGGTCGCCGCCAGCCCGCCGCTGTACGTGGCGTCGGCGACCGCGGCATGGACGCCGCCGCTGTTCGCCACGAGCAGGTGGCGACCCGGATCAAGCGTCCGGGAGGTCGACCAGGTGGCCTTCCGGATCAATGTGCCTCCGCTCGAGGTGACGTAGACGAGCTCGAGCCCGGCCAGCTCGAGCGGCACCGACGCGGCGTTCGTGATCTCGATGAACTCGTCCGAGGCCGAGGCGCCGCCGGTCACGACCTCGGCCAGCAGGAGCCCGGTCGAGGGGGGCCAGCTGACTGCCGCGACCGCTTCCGGGCGTGGAACGGCGAGTCGCAGCGGCGACCCCTCGGGCCCCCCCGGGACAGCCAGGAACGCCAGCAAGATCGCGGCCAGGACCGCGCGCCGGATGGGCACCATCGACGACCTCCCGGCGGGATCGGGCGGGCGATGGCGACGTTCTACCAGCCGGCTCTTGGCGCCGACTCACCTCGCGCTTGGCACCCGCGTATCCCCGGCTTCACCCCGACTCATCGGAGGCCGGGCAGCCCCCAGCAGCCGCCGGGACGAGCACCCCGGACGGCACCGAGACGCCCCGTTTGGACTACGATGCGGGGGTCGGAGCGCGCCCAGCGTCCCGACCTCGCCGAGCGATCCCCGCCCAGCCCGCCCGCGGTCCGTCCCACCGGACCCCCGCCGACCAGGAGATGCCGTGGCCCGCGCCAAGACGACCGACCGAGCAGAAGCACGCCGCCGCTACCGCGCCCAGCTCGCCGCCGCGGCGGGTGCCGACACGGACGAGGCGGCGACCGGCGGGACCGACCTCGGGCCGGAAGGTCGAACGGGCGTCGGGACCAACGGGCGAACCGGTCCTCGCGCGGGCACCGGCGCGGGCACCGGCACGGGCACCGGCACGACCCCGCGACCGAGCCTGCTCGGAGCCCTCCGGACCGCGGCCGCCCCGGCTGACATCCGCGGCGACCTCCGGGCCCTGCCGGTGATTGCGCGCCGGACGAAATCGGTCTGGCTCCCGACCGTGCTCATCCTGGGCACCGGCGCGGCGTTTCTCGTCCCGACGCTGGCCGAGAACGAGATCGTGCGGTTCCTCGCCGTCGCCGTCCTCGCCCCGCCGCCGATGATCCCGGCCTTCCTGGCCGGGATGCTCACCCCCCGCGGCTCGTGGCTCGTGGGTGGAATCGCCGGCCTGATCTCCGGGCTGACGGTCGTGGTCCTGATCACGGTTACGCCGGGCGCGACGAGCACGACCAGCGGGCTCGACTTCCAGAACGTCGGTTTCCTCGTCCTGGCAGGCCCGGTCTTCGGGATGGGCGTCGGTGCCTTCGCCGGCTTCTACCGGCGCTTCCTGGCCCTGTCGGCGCCACCCCGCCGGGCGGCGCGCAAGTCGAACCCCGTGGCCAGGAGCGGGCGCCGTCGCTGACCGACACGATCGCTGAGAGCTGGCCGGCCGGCGCAGACCGGCGGCTGGCCCACGGCTAGCGGCCGACCCGGACCGGGGGCCGGCGCAGACCGGCGGGGTGGCGCACGGCTAGCGGCCGTTCCGTCGCAGCCCCGCCCAACCGAGCTGGCGGACCCCCTCCGGCTGCGCCGGCCCGCCGACCGTCGCCGCCGCTTCCGGAAGCGGCCGGATCTCCCGGGCCACCACGTTCACGACGTTCCCCTGGCGCTGGAGGAGACCCTCGACGAACAGGAGCGCGTGCCGCCGGACGACGCCCCGCAGTCGCGCCCAGGCATCCGGCCAGAGCGTGACGTTCACCATCCCGGTCTCGTCCTCGAGGGCGAGGAAAACGGTCCCCCGGGCCGTCATCGGGTGCTGGCGGGTGACGACCAGCCCGCCGATCCTGACCGGCCCGGGCGGGTGCCCGGCCAGCGCCGCGTTCGGGACCGCCCCGAGCCGGTCGAGCGCCTGCCGGAAGAGCCCGACGACCTGGTGGCGCGGATCGAGCGCCAGGACCGCGTACGCGTCGCCGAGCCGCTCGAGCTCGCCGAGCGGCGGCAGGGCGGGTGCCGGCGTCGGCGGCAGGCGAAGATCGATTGGCCGCCCGGCGGCACGCCTCGCCGCTCGTTGCCCGGCCGTGGCCCGGCCGTCGACCCGACCCTTCGTCGCCCCGGCCACCTCGCGCAGCTGCCAGAGGAGCTCGCGCCGCGGCCGCCCGAGCGAATCGAGCCCGCCCGCCCGGATCAGGCGTTCGAGCACCTCTTCGGCCAGCCCGGTCCGCTCGACGACCTCGGCCAGCGAGCGGTACGGACCGCGGGCGCGTTCGGCGTCGAGCCGGCTGGCCTGCTCCTCGCCGATCCCGGCCACGAGGTGGAGCCCAAGGCGCACGCCGTAACCGATCGCGCTCTCGGCCGACCACCGGGCACGAGCCTCGGGGCTCGGCATCACGCAGGCCGGTGAGCGGACCGGCTCGGGCCGGCGCTCGATACCGGCGTCGTCGGGGAGCGGCTCCCCCGCGCCCGCGCCACCCCGCCCCGGGCCCGTGCCAACCCACCCCGCGCCCGTGCTGTCCCACCCCAGGCCCTGGTCACTCGCCCACGGACCCCGGTTACTCG